>DAOUTC010000060.1 GCA_030626915.1 Dehalococcoidia bacterium | reverse complement strand
TATAGCTACGGAGCTAAAGTTGACCGTGCTGGCGAAATCAAGCATGGCAAATCATCGCTCATTTACCATGATGGCAAGGGACTTTTTGTTGGGCTACCTAATCCTTTCTCTGCCATTCGCTATCATTCCCTGGCAGTAATGTATGATGCCCTGCTTGATTGTCTTGAAGTTAGCGCCTGGACAGCAAATGGCATGATTATGGGGCTCCGACATCGCCAGTTTCCCGTGGAAGGAGTTCAGTTCCACCCTGAATCAATTATGACCGAGGTGGGAAAGGATTTGCTCAAGAATTTTCTGAACCAAGGAGAGCGTCGATGATTAAGGAAGCAATCAAAATTGTTGCCAATGGCAACTCGCTGAGCGTAACGGAAGCTACCGAGGTAATGGAGGAGATAATGAGCGGCGAGGCAACCTCAGCTCAATTCGCCGCATTTGTCACCGCACTGCACATTAAGGGAGAGACAGTGGACGAGATTACTGGCTTGGCCAGTGTTATGCGCGCTAAGGCAATACCGGTCATAGTTACCCCGCCAGTAATTGATACCTGCGGAACCGGTGGTGATAGCTCCTTCACTTTTAATATCTCCACCGGAGCTGCTTTCGTTGCTGCTGGCGCGGGACTCAAGGTCGCCAAGCATGGAAACCGAGCAATGTCCAGCCACTGCGGCAGTGCTGACGTTCTCGAATCAATAGGAGTGAAGATTGATCTTGGAGCTGATGCTGTAGCTCACTGTTTGGAGAAAGTGGGCATCGGCTTTATGTTTGCTCCCATCTTCCACCCAGCGATGAAATATGCTGCTGCTCCTCGGCGGGAGATTGGAATCCGCACTGTTTTTAACATTCTAGGCCCCTTGACTAATCCAGCCAGGGCTGAGTCTCAAGTCATCGGTGTTCCCTCAAAGGAATTGGGAGAGAAAATTGCTTTTGTCCTCCAGCGTTTAGGCACAAAGCATTCCCTGGTGGTACATGGTAGGGACGGCTTGGATGAAATCTCAATCAGTGGAAGTTCGCTGGTGTGGGATGTCACTCAAGATGGAGTATCGCCGGCTTACAAAGTTTCCCCCAGAGATTTTGGGTTTCCTGAAGCAAACCGGGAAGAGGTCAAAGGAGGGACAGCGGAGGAAAATGCCGAGATGCTACATCGCGTCTTGAAGGGAGAGAGAGGAGCGATGCGAAATATAGTCATTCTAAATGCCGCAGCAGCATTAGTTGCTGGCAGCCGAGCATCAAATCTTAAAGAAGGAGCTCGCATTGCTGAGGAGACAATTGATACTGGAAGAGCTCAAGCCAAACTTGACGAGCTGGTCAGGCTCAGCCACAGTCTGAGTTCTGAAAGCCAACAGCTAATAAAGGAAGATGTTACATAAAATCATCGCCTTGAAAAAAGAAGAAGTAGAGCAGAGGAAGAAGACGTTCCCTTTAAATCATCTAAAGGAGCGCGTTGCCCGGCAGAAGCCGCCACTTGACTTTGTTTCTGTGCTTAGTGGCGACGGCATTCATCTGATTGCCGAAATAAAGCAGGCATCACCATCACGAGGGATGCTCAATCCCAATCTTGACCTCACCGAATTAGCTAAGACTTACGTTAAGGGTGGCGCTGCTGCTATCTCAGTGCTGACCGAGGCAATTTATTTTAAAGGCAGTATTGACCATTTGGCAGCAGTTAGAAATGTAGTTGCACTTCCACTACTCAGAAAGGATTTTATTTTTGACCCATATCAACTATACGAGTCCCGTGTTTATGGTGCCGATGCCCTATTGCTCATCGCAGCTATTTTAAGCCAAGAGCAGCTTAATGAGCTTCTCTGGTTAAGTCGCAGCCTCGGTTTGAGATGTTTGGTTGAGGTTCACGATGGAAGCGAGGTAGAAAGAGCGCTTCGAAGTGGAGCAGAAATCATTGGCATCAACAACCGAGACCTTAATACCTTCACAGTCGAGCTTGACACCACTGCTCGATTACTACCCCACATCCCCAAAGGCAAGGTCGTAGTCAGCGAAAGCGGCATCAAGAGTCGAAGTGATGTGGAAAAACTGAGAGAATGGAGAGTGAACGCTATACTTGTTGGCGAGGCTCTGGTTACCGCTGGTGATGTCTTGACCAAGATGAAGGAGTTACTATTATGACCCGTGTAAAGGTTTGCGGGATTAGAGCCACGACTCATGCTTTAGCGGCAGTCGAAGCTGGGGCCGACTTTATCGGATTAGTCTTTGCCCTTAGTCGACGGCAGGTGATTCCATCCAGGGCATGCGAGATTGTTAGCACTGTAAAGAAAGCCAGCAATGCCGTAGAAATAGTGGGCGTCTTTGTCAATATGCCTGTCTCTAAAGTAAATGAAATTGCTGATTCTTGTGCTTTAGACTGGGTTCAACTAAGTGGCAATGAGTCCTGGGAATATTGCTGTGAAATTGCCAGGCCAATAATTAAAGCGATTCGAATAGGTCAGCAGCGCCCTGAGAAAATATGCGCTGAGCTGGACGAGGGAGCTAAATTACTTTCTGCTAGAAGGCTTATCACTCTCCTCGATTCCCAGGTTGAAGACAAATATGGCGGAACGGGATTGACTTTTAACTGGGAATTGGCAAAACCAGTGGCGAAAAGATTTCCAGTAATTATCGCTGGTGGTCTTAATCCAGAAAATGTAGCTCAAGCAATCGAGATAGCATCACCTTGGGGAGTGGATGTCTCCTCGGGAGTAGAGGTAGAGGGAACTAAGGATGTAGCTAAAATTAAGGCATTCATTGAAGCGGTGAGGAAAACTGATGAGAATAGAAGATAAGCAGCTACCTGATTTAAGTGGCTATTTTGAGCAATTTGGCGCCGGAATCTCAAAAATTTAAACGTCCTGTAAATTCAATTTAACTGGTAGAGGCCAAACATGGGGAAAGGACATTGGTAAAGTCAAAGCGTTTATACGAACAGCAAAGGCTGCCTGATAAGCGGGGTTACTTTGGTAAATATGGTGGGCAGTTTGTGAATGAAATCTTAATGCCTGTCCTTATTGAGCTAGATGAAAATTTTGATAGGTATTATCCTACTTCCGAATTTCAAGAGGAATTTCACAGATTGCAGAGAGACTATGGGGGGAGACCCACCCCGCTTTACTACGCCAAAAACTTCTCAAAGTCCATCGGGAGTAAAGTCTACCTGAAAAGGGAGGACTTGCTTTGTGGTGGCTCGCATAAGCTCAACAATGCCTTGGGACAGGCTCTTCTGGCAAAGAAAATGGGAAAAAGTCGCTTGATTACTGAAACCTCAGCTGGGCAACATGGGTTTGCTACTGCTATGGCCGGTCGTGCCTTAGGTCTAGAAGTGGAAATCTTTATGGGGATAAAGGACATTGCCAGGCAAGCCAGCAACGTGAAAAGGATGAAACTTTTAGGGGCAAAGATTACCCCCGTGAAAACCGGCGCTGGCGTCCTCAAGGATGCTGTTTCTGATACTCTGAGGGAATGGACATCCTGCTCAAGAACTACCCATTACCTCATGGGCTCCACAGTTGGGCCACATCCATTTCCCAAAATCGTGGCTGCATTCCAAAGCGTAATTGGCAAGGAGCTCAAAAATCAGATTTTAGAGAAAGAAGGAAGGCTGCCAGATGCAATAATAGCTTGTGGCAGCGGTGGAAGTAATGCAATAGGTGCATTCAGTTCTTTCATCGATGATAACAAGGTTAGACTTTACTTCATTGAGGGTGGAGGAGGGAACTTAGATGCTGACAATAGTGCTGCTGCCTTCCAATTAGGTAAGCCTGGAATACTTCACGGCGCTTTGATACAAGTTTTACAGGATGAATATGGGCAAATAAAGTCATCTAAGACAAGGGCTGCTGGTTTAAACTATCCTGGGAGGGGACCTCAAATATGCTACTTGTACGACACTGGGAGAATGAAGGTTGGCTATGCTTTTGATGAAGAGGTTTTTGAAGCGGTGAAGGTGATGTGTCAAACGGAGGGATTAATACCTGCGCTGGAAACAGCACATGCTATCGCCTATATGTTAAATCATAAGGAAGAATTTTATGGAGACGAGGTCATAGTCTTAAACTACTCTGGTAGGGGCGATAAGGACCTCGAAGTGATTACGAGGCGCTTTTATGGAGATTAAGGAAAAATTCCGGGAGTTAAGTGAGGAAAAAGAAGGGGCTTATATGGCTCACATTTATTATGGCGATCCTAACGAGGAATTTTCCTTATCACAAATCGAGATTCTAGTTAAACATGGTGCAGATTTTATCGAGTTTGGAATTCCATTCTCAGACCCAACGGCAGACGGAGCAATTTTTCAAGCAGCCTGTGAGAGGGCTTTAAGAAATGGCATAACTCCGCCTAAGTGCATCCAAGGAATAAAGAAGCTAAGAGAGAATTTGGACATCCCCATAATAGTGACAACTTACTACAATATCCCCTATATTGCCGGAGTCAAGGCTTTCCTAAGCGAAATAAAGGAAGCAGGTGCCCAAGGTATAATCGTTCCTGACGTTTCCCTTGAAGAAGCTAATCCTCTTTTAGATGCTGGAAGGGAAGTAGGGATACATGTCATATTTCAGGTAACACCCCTCACCACTGAAGATAGGTTAAGGAGAATCGCTGCCGCTGCTTCGGGATTTCTTTACGTGGTAAACGTTGAAGGTGTGACTGGAGCAAGGGAAACTTTAGCTGATTCTACCCTGAAGCTGGTTAATAGAGTTAGAAAACATAGCGATATACCTATAATGGCTGGCTTTGGTATTTCGAAGAAAGAGCATGCTGCGGCTGTAGTTTCCGCTGGTGCAGACGGTGTCATAACGGGAAGTGCCCTTGGGGAAATTTATCAGAAAAACCTAGAAAATCCTGAAGAAACTCTACCAAAAATTGCCCGATTTGCAAGGCAGATAAAGCAAGGATGTATAAAAGGATACATACGGCGTCTTAACGCTCAAAATATATCATATGAGGAGGTTTAAATATGTTGGCTTTATTGAGAACCTGGCGCCCGCCAGCGGCGCCGGAATACAAAAACTTAAAAAACAACCAAATTTAATAAAGGAAGGAGATAAAAATGGACAAGAGAACAAAGTTTACTCTCGATGAAGAGGAGATACCGAGGTACTGGTATAACATTCAGGCTGATTTGCCTGAGCCTCTGCCACCAGTTTTGCACCCGGTTACGGGAAAACCAATAACCCCTGAGCTCCTAACCCCTTTATTCCCTATGGAGTTAATAAAGCAGGAGGTAAGCACTGAGAGGTGGATTGAAATCCCTGAGGAGGTGCGAGAGATATATAAGTTGTGGAGACCCACAACGCTATTTCGGGCACATAGATTAGAGGAAGCTCTGGATACACCAGCCAGGATTTTCTACAAATACGAAGGGGTAAGCCCTCCGGGAAGTCATAAGCCCAACACTGCCGTAGCTCAAGCATACTATAACAAGCAAGAGGGAATAAAACGCATTACCACTGAGACTGGAGCTGGGCAATGGGGAAGCGCTCTCTCTTTCGGCTGTGCTGCCTTTGGTCTGGAGTGCAAGGTCTATATGGTCAGGATTAGCTATAACCAGAAACCCTATCGCCGCATCATGATGGAGACCTGGGGAGCTAAATGCGTGCCCAGTCCTAGCCCGGATACTAAGGCAGGACGAGATATGCTGGCTAAAGACCCCGACTGCCCCGGCAGCTTAGGTGTAGCTATCAGTGAGGCGGTAGAGGACGCCGTTTCTCGAGATGATACTCATTATTCCTTGGGTAGCGTGCTTAACCATGTCCTATTGCATCAAACAGTTAATGGCTTGGAGGCAAAAAAGCTAATGGAGAAGGCAGATGCCTACCCCGATATTGTCGTGGGCTGCATCGGAGGTGGCTCAAACTTCGCCGGCCTGTTTTTGCCCTTTGTAAAAGATAAAATTGAGGGGACAAAGCCAGACTTGCGTATCATCAATGTAGAGCCGGCAAGCTGTCCTACTACGACTAGGGGACCGTATGCCTATGATTTTGGCGATGAAGCTGGCCTCACCCCTCTAATTAAGATGTTTACCTTAGGGCACGGCTTTATTCCACCTCCAATTCATGCCGGGGGGCTGCGCTATCATGGGATGGCACCAATCATATGCCACCTTTTGAGATTGGGCTTAGTTGAAGCCAGAGCTGAGCACCAGCTTGCTACCTTTGAGGCGGGGATAACCTTTGCTCGTACTGAGGGCATTATCAGCGCCCCAGAGCCAAACCATGCTATAAAGGTGGTCATTGACGAAGCCCTCAAGTGCAAAGAGTCTGGCGAGTCAAAGACCATCCTGCTGGCTCACAGCGGACATGGACATGTTGATATGGCTGCCTACGATGCATACCTTTCTGGCAACCTTCAGAACTACGAGTATCCTGAAGAGAAGATAGAGGAGGCGCTGGCTCAGCTACCAAAGGTAGGTTAAATACCTGGAAAATTTCTGGGATATACCATATACACCCTCTTTACAAATGTAAGGAGGGTGTATAATATTTTGAACAGCTAAAGTGACAGTTGAGCTGTTCTTATAGCGCTATGGGTGTAAAAAGGAGGTATTTTCATGCCCAACAGCGGCAAAATTGTAAGGATAGCAGTGGATGCTATGGGTGGTGATTATGCTCCTGAGGAGATAATCAAGGGAGCAGTTATGGCTGCTAAAGAAGGGGATGTGGGAATTATACTGGTTGGGCCAATAGAAATACTGGAAAAGGAGCTAGCCAAGTATGACAGCTCCTATATTCCTATTAGTTGTGTTAGGGCTGATGAAATCATCAAGGAGGGTGAGTCTCCAGCTTTCGCCGTTCGACGTAAGCCCACTGCCTCTATAGCTGTGGCAACGGAATTGGTAAAAACAGGGACAGCAGACGCTATCGTCAGCGCCGGTCCTACTGGGGCAGCATCCGTCAGTGCTATTAGATTACTGGGCATGATGCCAGGATTGGAACGGCCTGCGCTCTGCGTACCCCTTGTTGGTCTTGCGCCAAACACAGTCTTGGTGGATGGCGGAGCTAATATCAACTGTAAGCCCCACCATCTATTATCCTTTGCAGTTATAGGCTCCGTTTATGCCAAGAAACTACTTAACATTACCAACCCTAAAGTAGCACTTCTGAGTATCGGAACCGAAGAGGGTAAGGGTAGTAGGTTAATTCAAGAGAGCTACCAGCTGCTTCAAAAAAGCAATTTGGATTTTGTTGGCAACATAGAAGGCTATGATATCCTTAGTGGGCAAGCCAATGTTATTGTTTGTGACGGCATCATAGGCAATGTAATAATGAAGTTTTATGAGAGTATAGGACACTATTTTGTCGGGTGGCTAAAAGGAAAGTTGGGTA
>DAOUTC010000126.1 GCA_030626915.1 Dehalococcoidia bacterium | reverse complement strand
TGCCAGGGCCGCAGATTTTATCTACTTTGGGTATTGACTCGGTGCCAAAAGCTAAAGCGGCAATAGCTTGAGCACCACCAACCTTAAAAATATGCTTGACTCCAGCAATATCAGCGGCTACTAGAGTGGGTGCCGGAATTCTGCTATCTTTATCAGGTGGTGAAACCATAATAATTTCCCTGACCCCGGCTACATTGGCTGGAATGGCAGTCATCAACACTGTAGAGGGGTAGGCAGCAGTACCGCCGGGGACATATAGACCCACCCTATCCAGTGGCTGGACTTGCCTCCCTAAATATTGGTTAACAAATACAGTGCCACACTTAGCAGCACAAGTAAGATGGAAATCTCGTATTCTTTTAGCTGCCAATTTGAGCGCTGAAATGAGTTCCTCGTCTACCATATCATGGGCGGCTGAAATTTCCTGCCTGCTTACCTCTAGGGAGTCAAGCTCAACTCCATCCAATTTCTTGGCATAATAGAAGAGGGCTTCGTCACCTTTGTCTTCAACTTCACCAACAATAAGGTCAACTACTTGCTGAGGAGAAAGTTCTTTCCCAAAAGTCTGTTTTATTTGTGTTGCCAACCGTGGCGAGGCAATGAAAGACTCCAGAGGATTCTTTCTAGTCAGCGACTGCTTTGCTCTGGTAAATCCCTCAATTCTTATCATAATAACCCTTTTCACCCTCACCTTAATCCTCTCCCATCAAGGGAGAGGAGGATTAGCCCATGATGACAAAGGAAAGGGTTAATCATGGTAGCCCTCTCCGCAATGTCTGAATGAGAAATTCAATTTCCTCTTTTTTATCAGGGGAGCTGAGGCTATCTTTATTTCCAATTAAGCGAGCTGTGGACTCGAAAAGCACTTCGATAGTTTTTAAGTTGTGCTGTGCTAAGGTTTTCCCGGTTTGGATATTGTCAATGAGCAGATCGGCATCCTCAGGCAAGAAAGCTTCGCTTGCCCCCCAGGTTGGTATTAGCCTATACGGATTGATATAGTTATCTCGAAGGTACTTATCGGCGATGTTTATGTACTCTGAGGCCACTCTTAAGGGAGTAAGCTTGCCATTTTGAATAAGTGAACTCAGGTCATCAATGTTAGTTACAGGCATGTCTTTACTCACTGCAGCCACAATTCTGACCCTGCCAAAGCCGAGATTGAGCAACTCCATCACAGGGCTTGAGGGAAAACGATAAAGGTGCTCCAGCAACCAATCCTTACCAGTTATAGCTAGATCGAAATTGCCATTAGCCACCTGAAGGGGCATATCCTGTGGTCTAATTACTTTAATGGCTAGCCAATCTAAATCAGTAGAGGGACGACGATTTAGCATCTCCTTAGTATATCCCTCAAGATTAAGCCCGACACGCTTCAAAAACTGTGCAGTAGGTGGTTGTTGGTGTCCATCGGGCAAAGCTAGCTTAACTTCCTTAGCTTTTTCTGGAGGACGGAAAGTAATGGGATTGCTTCGTTCTTGGCTTGCAATGACAGCAGTATTTGCTTGTGTCTTGGCAACGAGTTTAGGGCTGAAACAATTCAATATTTGATTCAGGTCCTTATTCTCCAAGCTTTCCCGATTAGCAATTAGAAAAGCGGTGACAGAGAGCAACTTCATTAAGGGAATCAAGCCCTGGGTCTGTATCTCATTTTCATTCTTTGCCCATAGTATTGCTAGACTAGCATCCTCCGGGGGATAAACTTCGGCAGCCCCCCATATTGGGAAAATCTTAAAGGTTTTCATCCTGAGATTTAAGGCAAAGGATTGAGCCAAATTAGGATACTCGCTTACTATTCGCCAATTATCCTGCTTGGCTAATAACTCATCGATGCTAGATATTCCCATTTGATAGCTGGCCACCGCATATACACCGCCTTCGCCATAATTTAGACTTGATATTTTTATCACAGCACTTGCTGGATATCCCACCGTGAGTTCTTCAATCCAGTCCAAACCACATATGCCTAAATCATAATTGCCTATAGCCACCTGTATAGGAATATCTTTCTCCTGAAATATCTTGGCCAAAAGGCGAGGGAATCTCGCTGATTGGAGACGATACTGCCTTGTTTTGCCGCTGTAGCCCTTAAAATCTAAAGCTATCTCTTTGAGCAAGTTAGCTGTGGCAGACAAGAACCTGCCTTTAGGCAAAGCAAATTTGATATAGTCCGATTGATACTTCATGGGTAATTCTATTCACCTAGTATAGTAAGAATCTGTGTCACAGAAGTTATATTCCACCGCTGCTGTGTCTGCCGGTCACTAATGGTAAATTGGCTTGGCTCACTTACCGAAATTGAGATAACCCAACGATAGTCAACTGGCTCTTGCTCAGAAAAATCAACTTCCACTGCATGTTTCGCCTCACGAAGCGATTGGGCCAATGTGAAGCACATTTTTGCTACCTCTGGAGTGAGCTTCTCACCCTTAATCAGAATTCCAGATTCATTGCTCTTTTTATTTTCCAATGGCAGCAATTCCATTATAGGGTCAATATAAAGGGCAAATCCACAAGCGGGGACATTTTCCCCACCCATAAGTGGAATAAGGTCATCATACCTCCCCCCACCACCTATTTTCTTTCCAGCGGCCAATAACTGAAAACAAACTCCGGTGTAGTATTCAAAACCCCGTATTGCCGTGATATCAATTTCATAATTACAGCCCAGGTTATCCAGCAATGCAGTTATGTTCATGAAATCCTTCATACTAGCCCTGAGATTCAGCGAAGCTTGCTGGCATAAGGCTTTTGTATTCGCAAGGAAGGCGCTTGATTTCCCCTTTAGAGTTAAAAGTGGAGATAAAAACTTATCCAATTCAGGTTTAGTTGTTTTTGCCTCTACTAATGCTTGCCAATCCCCATCCAAAACACGGCTTGTTACCTTAGCTTCTTCGCTGTGGCTAAGCTTGAGTTCCTTAATTAATGCTTTCACCAAGCCAGCGTGAGATAACTGTAACCTGACGTTGTTGAGGTTGAGTTTGCCCACAACCTCCTTAACCAGTGTGATTATCTCTACATCCGCTGCCAATTTGGCACCACCTAGAAATTCAGCACCACATTGCCATCTCTCTCTGCTCTCCCGACCTGTTTCTTCAAAGGCAAAGATGTTAGTCACATAGAAAAGTTTAGCTATTTCGTGTTTGCTCAAATTGTTGATATAAAGCCTGGCTACGGGAATAGTGCCATCTGGACGCAATACTACTCTTTCACCACTCCAACCATCCCAATCAAGAAAGGAATATACCTTGCCTAGCCTGCTTGGGGTAAGCGTTCCCGTGGCAGTAAACAAGTGGAGATATTCTAATGTTGGCGTCCTTACCTCTTGATAATTCCACCCAAGAC
>DAOUTC010000104.1 GCA_030626915.1 Dehalococcoidia bacterium | reverse complement strand
TTAACGTCTGTCTGGGGACTGCCTGTCATGTCAGGGGTGCATCTAAGCTGCTGGAGCAAATTGAGCGAAGTTTAAAAATTAGCCGTGGAGAAACAACTGCTGATTTTAAGTTCACATTAGAAACGCTGAATTGTATGGGGTGCTGTGCCTTGGGCCCAGTGGTGAGGATTGATGGCAGGTATTTTGGGCAAATGAACGCTGGCAAAGTTGACTTAATATTAAATAAGTATGAATAGTTACAGGAGTCCGCTAGTGGGGAAGATTAAATCCTTGCAACATTTAAAGAATCTAAGAAAAGAAATATTGGCGAAAGGAGAAAAAGAGAAAGGTAAGCCACTTATTACTATATGCAATGGTACAGGGTGCCATGCTAGTGGATGTGTAGAGGTTACAGAAGCTCTCAGACAGGAGATAGCAAATCAGAAACTAACTGATGAAGTTGACATAAAAACTACAGGGTGTCATGGCTTCTGTGAAAGGGGACCAATTGTTGTTATCCAGCCCGGTGATATCTTTTACCCAAGGGTGAAGGTAAAGGATATACCTCAAATTGTGCAGGAAACTGTTATCCAGGGTAGGCTCATTAATAGGTTGTTGTATGTTGATCCAGCCAGCGGAAGAAAATATATACATCCCTCAGAGGTACCTTTTTACAAAGGACAGAAAAGAATCGTTTTTGGCAATAATGGTGAAATCGACCCTAACAACATTGAGGATTATATTGCCTTAGGTGGCTATTCGGCTTTAGCTAAAGCACTTTTTGAATTGACTCCAGAGGGAATAATAGAGGAAATCAAGTGCTCAGGCTTGCGAGGATGTGGAGGCGGAGGATTTCCTACTGGGCGGAAATGGGAGTCTTGTCGTAATGCTCCGGGAGAGCCCAAGTATGTTATTGCTAATTGTGATGAGGGCGACCCAGGAGTTTATTCTGATAGAAGCCTGCTTGAAGGTAACCCTCATAGTGTTCTTGAAGGATTAATAGTCTGTGCTTATGCTATTGGCTCTCATGAAGGCTATATTTACGTGCGTAATGAATATCCTTTAGCAGTAGAAAATGCCACCATAGCTATAAAGCAAGCGGAGCAGCTAGGTTTTCTGGGTGAAGATATTCTTGGCTCTGGTTTTGATTTCACTGTTCGTATTAATAGGGGAGGAGGTGCCTTTGTTTGTGGCGAATCAAGCGCCTTAATGGCATCGCTGGAAGGCAAAGTAGGGGAGCCAAGACCCAAATATATCCATACTTCAGAAAAGGGGTTATGGGATAAGCCCAGCAACCTGAATAATGTGGAAACCCTGGCAAATGTGCCTTTAATAATCAATAAAGGAGCTGATTGGTTTAGGAGTATAGGCACTGAAGGGAGTAAAGGGACCAAGATTTTCGCACTGGTAGGCAAGGTAAACAATACTGGTTTAGTGGAAGTGCCCATGGGAATGACACTGCGGGAAGTTATTTATGATATTGGTGGTGGCATAAGGGATGGAAAGAGGTTCAAGGGGGTGCAGACTGGCGGGCCTTCAGGTGGTGTCATTCCTGAGAGTCTGCTTGACATGCCCGTAGATTTTGATGAGCTAACTAAGGCTGGTTCGATGATGGGCTCGGGTGGCATGATTGTCATGGATGAGGACACCTGTATGGTGGACACTGCCAAGTATTTTCTCACTTTTCTGGAGGAGGAATCATGTGGTAAATGTGTTCCCTGTCGGGAGGGCGTAAAAAGAATGCGGCAGATTTTAACTGATATTAGTGAGGGCAGAGGTGAAGAGAGGGATATCGAGCTTCTGGAGCGCATTGCCGAAACCCTGAAAGATAGTTCACTATGTGCCTTGGGCACTACTGCTGCTAATCCAGTGCTCAGCACTATCCGTTATTTTAGGGGCGAATACGAGGCTCATATCAAAGAAAAGAAATGTCCTGCTGGTGTGTGCAAAGCATTAATCCAATATTACATAATCGATGAAAAATGTCCAGGTTGTCAGCTTTGCGTTAAAGCTTGTCCTGTGGAAGCAATAACTTTTATGGGTAAGAAGAAACCAGTGGTTCTGGACCAAAGCAAATGTATTAAATGTGGTATTTGTTACGATGTCTGCAAATTAGGAGCCATAGGCATAAGGTAAGAATGATAACGCTGAATATTGATGGTAAGAAATTAAAAGCAAAGGGAGAGCAGACAATACTGGAGGTGGCGAGGGAGAACGGGATTGATATACCTACCCTTTGTTATCATGAAAACTTAGCTCCTTACGGAGCTTGCCGCTTGTGCATTGTGGAGATCTTTAAAAATGGTCGCTCACGGTTAGTAACCTCCTGTCTTTATCCTGTAGAAGAAGGGCTTGAAGTTAAAACTAATTCATCTCGTGTTATAAATAACCGCAAGATGATAATGGAGCTGCTCTTGGCTCGATGCTCTAAAAACAAGGCAATAAAGGAGCTGGCTTCAAGTATGGGTGTTGAACAACCGTCATTTAAGTCTGAATATCTGGAAGATGAGGACTGTATCCTTTGTGGTTTATGCGTTAGGGCTTGTGAGCAAGTTGTGGAAAGGAGTGCTATTAGTCTGGTTAACCGTGGGGTGAAAAGAGAAGTAGCTCCACCTTTTCTTGAACCTTCTCCGAGTTGTATTGGCTGTGGCTCTTGTTCTTATGTTTGTCCTACTGGAGCCATAAAAATGGAGGATAGAGAAGATACTAGAATACTCTGTGCCCGCAATTGGAAAAAGGAATTCAAATTACAGAAATGTAAAGTCTGTGGTAATTACTGGGCTCCTGAGGAGCAGGTAGAATATATGAGAAAGAAGGCTAATCTGACTTTAGACTTCTTTAATGTTTGCCCCAACTGTCGGTAAGCCATTTCTGAGCTTGTTTATTTTGTCACCCTGAGCCCTTCGCTTCCTGTCATCCGGAGTTCTTTGCCTTGTGTCATTCTGAGGGGTGAGACGAAGCCCTGAGCCAGAGTTGCGAGCCGAAGGCGTGGCAAACAGCAAAGGGGAAGCGACCGAAGAATCTCGCTCAGGATAAACTCCGCGAAGGGTCTAGATTCTTCGCTTCACTCAGAATGACATAATCATTACTAAGGGCTTGCTATTTCTGCTCTGGTTCAGATAGGTGAGTGACACTTCAAAGTAGGGGGTTATCTCTCACTTTAAGTTTGGAACAAGCTCTGGCAGTTCTTTATATCATTGCGGACCAAAGCCTGGCAATCTGCAGAAAGAATCCCTCTCCCTCGACGGGAGAGGGATAAGGTGAGGGTGAAATTTCTTGACCTCATAAGGCTACTAAACTATACTTTTGTTACTCAAGAGGGATTGTCGCAAAAGTCGCAGATTTTTGTGGCTGTTTTTATCGGGGTGTAGCGCAGCGGGTAGCGCGCATGGTTTGGGACCATGAGGTCGGAGGTTCAAATCCTCTCACCCCGACCATAGATAGAAAAAATGAGTAACGAAAGAGTAGAAAAGCTCTTTGACGATGCGGCATCGCTTTATAGGGAAGCGATAGAGGAGCTTGAAAGGGGAAAAATGAGAGATGCTGCTGAAAAGGCTTGGGGAGCCATTGTAAGGGCGACTAATGCATTAATCTTAGCCAGGACAGGAGTAGAGATAGAAGGATCAAGGGGAACCTCTAAGAACTTCATAGACCTTATGAAAGTAGATGGAGAAATAAGTAGAAGACTCAGAAACAGGTATTTTACCAGGGAAAGCTCTCTTCACGGGCATTGCTTCTACATGGGTCTTTATGATCCAGAAGTAGAGCGGGAAATCTGGGAGACAAACCTTTATATTGAAGATGCAAGAAAGTTGGTTGCCCATTGCCAAAGTCAAAATGCCATACTTTGAGTAACCTCACCACAAATAGTCTCTTTCCCAAGATAGAAAGTCAAAAAATCTCCGCAAAGCTATCTTGACATGCCCCCCCCCGCCATTTTAAAATAAGCAAAGGTAGCAAGCTCTTATCAGGATGTCAGTTAAATGAAGTTGATTAATATTTATTTTAATCCTCCTTTCTTTGTTTTGTTTTCATACTGCTTGGGCCGCTCTATCCTGGGGCGGCCCTATGCCGGTATAGGGAGCTGTTATGGAAGTTTCTGAAGGAGAAAAATGTATAGTGAGCAACCAGCGGGGATGGTACCCGGTCTTTTACCTTCAGCCAGTAATCCCCGTCCCGTACAAGTGCCGAAATCGGGGTTCTGGTTGCTCAATAAGGAGGTATAGAAATGGTAGATTTAGCTAAAATAAAGGACAGTGTAATTGCGGGTGAGGTTGATGAGGTAAGCGATATGGTTAAAAAGGCTGTTGATGAAGGACAGGAGGTTAAGAGAATTCTGAGTGAGGCACTCATCCCAGGGATAAGCATAGTAGGGGATAAGTATGAAAGTGGTGAATTCTTCCTTCCTGAGATGGTCATTGCCGCCACGGCTATGAAGGAAGGATTGAAGGTGTTA
>DAOUTC010000075.1 GCA_030626915.1 Dehalococcoidia bacterium | reverse complement strand
TGCACTCTGCTATGGAGGAGGCAAAACAAAACACGGATAACGATGCTTCCTCAGTAGCTAAATCAATGGCACATGGTGCTTTGATGGGGGCTCGGGGTAATTCAGGAGTTATTCTATCACAATTCTGGCGTGGCTTAGCCAGAGGATTAGAAGGCAAAAGTTCCTTCAATGGCAGAGATCTTGCCCTGGCATTAGCTGAGGCGTCGCAAGCTGCTTACGAAGGAATCGTCCACCCAGTAGAAGGGACTATGTTGACAGTGCTTCGAGATGCCGCTAAAGCTGCTGAAGAGGCTACCAAAGCCAACTATGAAAGCTTACTTTCGGTAGTAGAAACTACAACAGAGGCAGCTAAGGATTCAGTAGCCCGGACACCCGACTTATTACCAGTACTGCGCGAAGCAGGAGTAGTGGATGCTGGGGGGGAAGGAATTTATGTTTTGCTGGATGGTGCCCTTCATTTCCTCAAGGGAGAAGGCGATAAAATGCGGCACCGAAAACCCAGGCTGGTCACAGCTAAATTACCCTTAGTTTCTAAAATGGCTCCCGCGGCTGAGGTAGAGATGCCCTATGGATATTGCATTGAGTTTCTGCTGGAGGGGCAAAAACTCAATTTGGACAAGATCAGCAAAAAGTTAAGGAAGAAGGGGCAATCTCTAATGCTCGCCGGCAATAGCTCTATGCTTAGAGTTCATATCCACAGCTTCAAGCCTGGCGAAGTTATTGGTTACGCCACCCATCTAGGCACATTACACCAGATAAAAGTCGATAATATGGATGACCAGTATGCAGAATTTATCAAGATGCAAAAAGAAAGAATGCCCAGGGTGGACATCGCTATAGTAACAGTGGCCTCAGGAAATGGTTTTTTTGAGGTATTTAATAGTCTAGGGGCTACAATCATTGTTCCTGGGGGTCAAACAATGAATCCCAGCGTTCGCGACCTATTGCGGGCTGTGGAATCAGCACCCTCAGATAATATTATTTTGCTGCCCAATAACAGAAATATCGTCCTCACAGCCTCTCAGGTTGACTCTTTAACTTCGAAGAAGATAAAGCTAATCCCTACTAAGACTATTCCGCAAGGTATCGCAGCACTTCTTGCCTTCAATTATGAAATGAATTTAGAGGAAAATGCACGCATTATGGAACAAGCAATATCCACAGTAAAAACTATAGAAGTTACTAAAGCAGTGCGCACAACGCATATGAACGGACAAAAGATAAAGAAGGGGCAATTTATCGCTATTCTAAACGATGAGAATTTAATAGCTAATGGAGATAATATATTAGATGTTATCTTTGAAGCTCTAATGAAGGCAAATGCTGAAAAAGCAGAAATGGTAACTATTTACTACGGTGCTGAAACTCAAGCTGCTGAAGCTGAAGATATAGCCCAGAAAATCCGAAAGGGATATCACCTCGAGGTTGAAGTGGTTCGGGGTGAGCAACCACATTATAATTATATAATCTCGCTGGAATAACCTCGGCCTCCTAAAACTCCGCTTTTCAACTGTCTTCGTCCTCGAAGCAGAAATGTGATATTCTATAAGTACTGTACTTCACCATAATTAAGTGATGACCTCTAGCAAAATGACAACTATTGATTCGCTAAGAAAGATTCTTGAATTAGAGCGCCAGAAAGGATATAGCGACAAAGCGGTAATCGGTGGTCTGGATAGATATCTTCACAAACAGGCAGGACAGATTAGGCAAAGCGTAAATAACCCGCAACTTTTAGCTGAATTCGATGAGCTCAACTTAGCTAATTCCAATTATAGTTCCATTGACGTAGATGAACGTAAGAAATGGACAAAGCGCCTCTTCGATTGGTTAGACAAGCTGGAAGAAGCGAAGCAAGACATACTCACCCCTCCTCTATGTAATGAATTCTCTTCTTCCTTACAAGAGAGGAATAAGGTGAGGGTGACAGAGGTAGTTAAGTCGCATCCCGAAAAGAAAAGCGATGGATTAGACTCACCCATAACTATTATCAAGGGCATTACGTCAACCACGGCTAATAAATTTGCCAGACTAAATGTAAGGACGGTGCATGATTTGCTTTATTTCTTCCCTCGGAGGTATGTCGATTATAGCCAGAGAAAATTTATTGCTGAACTTGAGGAAGGGAAGGAGCAAACCATTATAGGCTTGATATGGCAAGCTAGGATAGCCACTTTTGGGAATCGGAAAGGCACTGAGGCAATCGTGGGTGATGAGACAGGAAACGTCAAAGTAGTTTGGTTCAATCAACCTTATCTAGCCAAAAGATTCCCCACCAATGCTAAAGTGGTAATTAGTGGCACAGTTTACTCATTCAAAGGACAAAAAGTTTTTGAATCCCCCGAATGGGAAATGCTTGAGCAGAAAGAACTAATCCACACTGCTCGCCTGGTTCCCGTCTATCCACTCACCCAAGGTTTATATCCCCGGCAAGTACGGAAATGGACAAAAGAAGCTATTGATGGCTGGGCATGCCATATAAGTGATTTCCTACCCTCAGAGATAAAAAACCGATGCCATTTATTACACCTTCCTGAAGCAATTGCTCAAATTCACTATCCTGATGACTACTTGATAGCGGAGAAGGCAAAGAAGAGGTTAGCCTTCGATGAGCTATTCTTACTTCAATTAGGTGTGCTGAGTAGAAAGCGAGATTGGCAAGAAAGTCAGCCAGGCAATGCCTTTAATATACACCAAGAGGTTATCGATACATTTTTACACTGTTTGCCTTTCACTCTGACCCGAGCCCAGGAGCGAGTACTAGGAGAGATTTTAACCGACCTTAAACAACCCAGGGCTATGTCAAGGCTTCTTCAAGGTGAAGTAGGCAGCGGTAAAACCGTGATTGCTACTTTGGCTTTATTAATGACAGTGGCCAATGGCCATCAAGGGGCACTGATGGCACCTACCGAGGTGCTGGCTGAACAGCACTTCCACAATATCTGTGATTATTTGTCTAAAGCCGGCACTCAACCCTCAACGTTAGCTACGAGTCAGCGAAGTAATCCCAGGTGCTACGCAGGATTCCTTCCACGTCCACTTACTATAGCTTTGCTCATTGGCAGCCTCAGCGATAATGAGAAAGAGGATTTACATTGTAGAATCAAGCAAGGTGAAATTGGTATTGTCATTGGCACCCACGCCCTTATTCAAAAAGAGGTGGAATTTTACAAGCTAGGCTTAGCAGTTATAGATGAGCAACAAAGGTTTGGTGTTCTACAACGTCAGAATCTGCGTCAAAAAGGCTTTAACCCTCATATATTGGCTATGACCGCCACTCCCATTCCCCGAACTATGGCACTGACACTTTATGGTGACCTCGACCTTTCTACCATTGATGAGTTACCCCCGGGACGACAGGAAGTGAAAACAAGATTCCTTCAGCCACAATACACAGAAAAAGCTTATAGTTTCCTGCGTCGCCAGGTTAGCCAGAGTAAGCAAGCCTTCATTATCTGTCCTTTGATTGAAGAATCAGAAATACTGGAGGCAAAAGCTGCTACTACTGAATATGAGTATTTGTGCAAAGAAATTTTCCCCGATTTAAAATTAGGGTTACTTCATGGCCGAATGCCCCCCAGCGATAAAGAAAAGGTAATGCGCCGTTTTCGAGAAGGAGAGCTTGATATACTGGTGTCAACCTCAGTGGTGGAGGTTGGCATTGATATACCTAACGCCACAGTTATGCTAGTGGAGGGTGCTGACCACTTTGGACTGTCACAGCTCCACCAATTTAGAGGGCGAGTGGGACGAAATAAAGAGCAAGCTTATTGCATACTTATCCCTGAAAAATTTTCACCTGAAGCAAGAGAGCGGCTTAAGTTGATGGAGAAAATTCACGATGGCTTTGCTTTAGCTGAGAAAGACCTCGAGCTAAGAGGCCCGGGGCAATTTTTTGGCACACAGCAAAGTGGCTTGCCTGACCTTAAGGTGGCTAAACTATCGAATTTGCAACTTCTGGAGCTAGCTCGGCAAGAGGCAATAAACCTTTTCCAAGGAGAAAACAATTTGGGGAACCCCGAACACCAGCTCCTGAGACAGCAACTGTCTAAAGTGTGGTCTAAAGACGTTGAATGGAGCTAATAAAGTGTTAGCTATGAGCAAACTATCCTCTCCCTTGATGGGAGAGGATGAAGGTGAGGGTGAAAAACAATCTCAATGCTTAAGAAAAAATTAGCTACTTGTCTGCAACAGGCAGTCATTAAAGCACAACAAGAGGGAAGTCTTGTTACCGTAACCTTGCCTGAAGTGGTCATAGAGCATCCCCAGAATCCTGAGCATGGAGACTTCGCCTCGGGGCTTCCTCTAAAGCTAGCTCGAGCAATGAAGATGCCTCCTCTAGCTATAGCCGAGAAAATAGCTGAACACATATCACCTCCTGCAGAAATTGACAAGTTTTTTATTGCTTCGCCTGGCTTTATCAATTTCACCTTGCGAGATGATTGGCTAGCCAAACAAATAGAATCAATTTTGGCCGCTGGCGAGTCATATGGCGACTTTGCTTTAGGCAAAGGTAACCGCGTTCAACTCGAGTTTGTTAGCGTCAATCCTACTGGGCCACTTCATGTAGGTCACGGTCGTGGTGCTGTCTTAGGTAGCACCTTGGCTAATGTTCTGGCTGCCGCCGGCTATTCGGTAGAAAAAGAATATTACCTGAATGATATCGGTAGCCAAATAGATGCCTTTAACCGCTCTCTTTATGCTCGTTATCAGCAATGCTTAGGCAGAGAAATCAGCATGCCGCCCGATGGCTACCGGGGTAGTTATATGATTGACCTGGCAAAAGAGATTATTCGGGAGCAAGGCGATAGATTTTCCCTCTCTTGTAAGGAAAAGAAACTTCATTACATGAGCGGGTTAGGTGAGGGTGAATCGTCATTGCGAGCCGAAGAGGAAGCAAGTTCAGAACTGGGTAAGATCGGACTTGAAAAGATAATAAGTAGTATTAAGCAAGACCTTAAGCTAATAAATGTTGAATTTGATATCTGGTTTAGCGAAAAAAGCCTTTACCACAACAAGCAATACTACCGAGCCATGGAATTATTACAAAAAGGAGCTTATGTAACCAAGAAGGATAATGCCATCTGGTTTGAGTCCAGCGCCTTAGGTGAGGACAAAGATAATGTGTTAGTGCGTAGCGACGGTTCCCCTACTTACTTTGCCTCCGATATCGCCTATCATTACAACAAGTTTCTGGAGCGAAAATTCGACACCGTGATTGACATTTGGGGTGCTGACCACCAAGGACATGTTCCCCGAATGAAAGCAGCAATCAAAGCCCTGGGAAAGGACCCTCAACAGCTCAAAATAATAATATGTCAACTAGTTACCTTGCGGCGTGGCGAGGAAATAATCAGAGTATCCAAGCGTAGCGGTGATATTGTTACCTTGCGGGAACTAGTAGATGAAGTAGGACCCGATGCTTGCCGCTTCTTCTTCCTTTCCCGCTCTGCTGATAGCCAGATGGACTTTGATATAGAGCTAGCTAAAAAGCAATCAGCAGATAACCCTGTCTACTATATCCAATATGCTCATGCCCGAATTGCCAGCATCCTCCGACTGGCTAAGCAAAGAGAAATTGATTATAGCCAGGGTGATGTTTCTTTGCTCACCACCACACCTGAGCTAACTTTAATTCGCCGCTTAATCCTTCTACCTGAAATAATAGAGGAGGTGGTAAATACTTTGCAGCCCCACCACTTGCCTTATTACGCCCAAGACTTAGCTACCGTTTTTCATAGCTTTTACAAGCAGTGCAGAGTAGTTTCCCAAGATGAGGCACTGACCAAAGCACGGCTCAAATTAGTCAGAGCCACTCAAATCGTTTTAGCCAAGACTCTCCACCTTATGTGCATGGCAGCCCCTGAAAGGATGTAGGAATTCAAGTCATCGCCGGCTTTTTTATCTGTCATTGCGAGCTTTCCTCCTGTCGTTCTGAATCCTT
>DAOUTC010000155.1 GCA_030626915.1 Dehalococcoidia bacterium | reverse complement strand
TTTTTATGTCCTTTATCGACATAAGCATGGGCTTCAACGATTTGTTCTAAGGGATAAGTTCTGTCAATCACTGCTTTCAAGCTTCCTTTTTCAATTAACTGCTTGAAGAAATTCATGTCTTTTACCGTTTCCTTGATTACTCCTGATACAATTTTCTTCTTGATAAACATGGATTTGATAGATCCTCCTATCATAGTGCCAATCCCGGCACTGGCCAACAAGAGATGTCCATGGTCACTCAATGACTTCAGTGCTTTCCTGAGAGAACTCTTGCCTATGGTATCAAATACAACATCATACTTTTTTCCATTCATGGTGAAATCTTCTTGGGTGTAATCAATGACATGGTCTGCACCAATTGAGCACAGCATCTCCAATTTCTCCGTGCTTTCCACAGCAGTCACTTCAGCCCCGAATGATTTGGCAATCTGCACCGCAAACGTACCCGCACCACCACCCGCACCATTAATCAAAACCTTTTGTCCTGGCTGAATCTGTCTTTTATCGCGAAGACCCTGCAGGGCGAGGACTGCCGCTTGAGGTACGGCCGCTGCTTCCTCGAATGTTATACTGGCCGGTTTCAGCGCTAATGCATTTTCAAGAGCACATACATACTCGGCAAAACCGCCCCAACCACACCCAGATATGTCCCCGAATACCTCATCACCTGGCTGAAACTTCTTTACGTTTCTGCCAACCGCTTCAACCTGCCCTGCTATGTCAACTCCGAGTATCTTGATTTTTGGTTTTAGAAGCCCAAATAGCAGGCGGTTCACGAACGGCTTACCTCTCAGGAGACCCCAGTCCCAGTCATTTACAGATGCTGCATGAACTTTTACCAACACTTCATTGTCCTTGGGAGTAGGTTTTTCTACCTCTTTGAGCTGAAGAACATCCGGTGATCCGTATTTTGTGTATACAATTGCTTTCATAAGTATTCCTCCAAATTTGCTTTGATCCGGTCATTTTACGTGTAGTTCACCACAATACATCCTGCAATTGCAAAACCTAACCTTTTGTTATACAAAATCTCTTTAGCACCAAAATTTCCGACAACTCGTTTTTAACTAGCGGAGAGGGTGGGATTCGAACCCACGAGGCATTTTTCAGCCCACCGCTTTTCGAGAGCGGCACCATAAACCACTCGATCACCTCTCCCCAACGGGACTAATAAATTATACCCCATATAAGGCCCTATGGTCATATGCTTTATATGCTTGTCCTCTATATAGTATGATTGCTCTGCATTGGTCTGGGTCAAGTTTGTTCTATGTCTTGTCATCATCCTGTTTGCAGGAACAAAGCTAGTCCGGTATGGGGATGCTATTGCCGAGAAGACGGGTTTGGGACGGATTTGGATAGGACTGTTGCTTCTTGCTGCAGTCACCTCTATGCCTGAACTGGTCACCGGGGTAAGCGCTGCTGCCCTGGTTAATTTTCCTTATGGTTCTCCTGACCTGGCTGTAGGCACCCTCTTTGGAAGCTGTGCGATTAATCTGGTCATCCTGGCTTTGTTGGATATTCTGCACCGCCGTACTCCAATTTTGAGCGAGGCAAGCTCGGAGCACATAATATCGGCTAGCTGGGGGATACTGCTTATCGCTGTCGCTGCAGGCAGCATTTTCGCTGGACAAAGATTTTCTGGATTAGCTTTGGGGTGGATGGGACTCCCGAGCATCGCCATATTTGTAGTCTATTTGATAGCGATGTGGCAGATATTCCGCTTTGAGCGCACTCATCGGGTACCCTCGCCACAAACTATCTCTGCCCAATACGAGGGTATTTCAACAAGGATGGTATATCTCAGGTTCACGCTGGCTGCCATGGCAGTCATTGCTGCCGGGATATGGCTATCGTTTATAGGAGATGAAATTGCCCAAGTTACCGGCTGGGGGGCTAGTTTCGTGGGGAGTTTATTTCTAGCAATCAGCTCTTCTATGCCTGAACTGGTGGTTGCTATCGCTGCCTTACGTTTAGGCGCCATAGACATGGCGATTGCTGATATATTAGGAAGCAACATGTTTAACATCGCCATCGTTGCTCCTGTCGACCTTGCATATAGGCAGGGTCCTGTGCTTTCCTTAGCGTCGAATTCTCACCTTGTTACTGCAGCAACAGTGGCAGTGATGAGCTTCCTTGTTATTGCTGGGGTTAGATTTCGGCAAAAGCGCAAGACTTTTGCTGTTGTAAGTTGGTATGCCCTGGCGTTAATCGGACTCTATATCTTTGCAGCTTATGCTTTATTCACCTGGAGCGCTGGTTTGTGATAAACTACTGAGAATTGATATGCCCCTGTAGCTCAGAGGATAGAGCGCTGGCCTCCGGAGCCAGGTGCAAGGGTTCAACTCCCTTCAGG
>DAOUTC010000066.1 GCA_030626915.1 Dehalococcoidia bacterium | reverse complement strand
GTAACTACAACTGCAATATCATAAAGGCCCACTGCACCAGGAGCAGTCCAGGTAACTACAGAACCTGCGCCAGAAATATCACCTCTGCTAGTTGACCAGTCATAGCTCAGTTCATCGCCATCGGGGTCTTCAGCATTGCATTCAATACGACAACTACTTGAAGGAGTAACCCAATCCGCATCGGCTATCAAGCTGGTAATAGTCGGTGGACGATTGTCCTTCACGGTGATAGTTATAGAATCAGTAACTTCGCCACCATTGCCATCAGTTACCTTGACCGTAATGTTATAGATACCTTCAGACTCAGGAGCAGTCCAGGTGACGGTAGCTTCATCCCCATCTATATAGCTCTCACTAGCCAACCATTCATAACTCAATTCATCGCCATCCTCATCTGAAGCAATACACTCAATTTGGCAAACCCCTGAAGGAGAAACTGCCTCTGGTTCAGCTTTGAGATTAGTGATGACCGGCGGGTGGTTAGCTGGAGCACAACCACCTATGAGGAAAATAGCGGCAACCAAAATGGTGAAGCTAGTAATCCAAATCTTTGGTTTAAAGGGTATTGATTCCATTCTAACTCCTTTCCTCCTGATAAACAGGGCCGAAAATCTAGAAATCTGCTCGGACAAAACACAAATATAATCAAAACCAAGAAATTAGGCAACTCTCATCCTTGGGGCTAGACTTTCTAAAGGATTCTTATCTACTCCCACCGGGATTTCCCTGATTGTGCTTCTGTTCCTGTGGTTCTCCGCTAAAGATTTCTCCTGGTTCGTGATGTCTTGCTTCCAATCTTTCCTGGATTCTTATTCGTGTCTCCTCACCCACATTACTGAATTGAAGATTGAGTTCTTCTCGAAATTGTTCCATTTTATGCTTCCCTTGAATTCTCTCAATGGCGTTCTCCAAGCCAAAACTTGAATTCTCAATAGCTTTAAGAATTCCCTCGCTCGCCTGTTCTGGTGCCTTTTCTAATACGCTGGCTAAAACTTGTTGCTGGCGGAGGTGATTTTCCTTTAATTTTTCAATCAATGCCTCGACATCTTTACCTTCTTCTCTTGCCCTTTCCGTCCATTGAATAGCTCTTTGAAACTGCTCCTGGAATTTCTCACAGTGTTCCTCAGCAAGTTGGCATTCTCCTTTGTCACACAGTTTCTTAATTGCCAACACATCCTCATTGGCAAATCTCAATGCCAACCTGGTTTTCTCTTGGGCATTAAAAGCGAAAAAAGTACGGATGGCTCTTCCCCAACCCTTCATAAAGTAAAAAGGTGAATCGGGCAGAATACCAGGGTCTGAAACCTCGCCAATAGAAACAGTTTCCTCTCCTTGTTCTTGAGCCCAAACGGGAGTTACTGCAAATGCCAACCCGACGAGCAAAAGGCTAGTGAGGATAATTAAAAATTTTTTGTTCATGTTTTTATCCCTCCTACTTTAGTGTTTTATAACTTCGACTTTCAAAATATACAACGAAGAAAATGAGCATTTGGTTTAGGCCTCAAGAATGTAAATCATCGAAGCAGCATACTCCTCATCGCTTCATTCCCTTTGCCAAACACTCAAGTCTGAATCCACAATACCACATAATATATTCCCACCCCTATAAAGATAATGGAAACTACCACGCGAACGATTTTCTCAGCGCGAGTGAGCGTGTTAAGCCAGGTGGAAACCCTGGCCACGCCAACGGATAGAAGCGTGCCAAATACCAAAACAGGCAGCCCGGTGCCGATGGCAAATACCGCCGGCAGCATCACACCGCCACTAGATTTGAGGGCTAAAGGTATCAATACTCCGAAGAACAGGACAGCGCTGTAGGGGCAAAAGGCTAGGGCAAAAAGAGCACCTAAGAGGAATCCACCTATCATCCCCCAATCAGCAACCTTTCCCCCTATTGAAGATAGCTTCCCGCCTCCCAGACTAAAAGAAAACTTGTTGATGTTCAGCATTATCAGCCCTACCACAATCAGAAGTGGCCCTAAGATTCGCTCGCCAAAATCCTGAAGAAATGAAGCGACCCCGGGGATCTCGAGCCCTACCACGATGATCAGGATGCCAAGTATGGAATAGGAAAGCATGCGCCCCAGTGTATAGAGCATCCCGGTCATAACAGCGTACTTGCGGTCTGTTACTTTGCGACTGACATATGCTATGGCAGCAATGTTAGTGGCCATCGGACAGGGACTAATTGCAGTTAGTAACCCCAGAAGCAGTGCTGAAAGCACTGGAATATTAAAGCTCTCGGAGAGCTGGTGCACTATACCACCTAAATCCATCAGCCTAGCTCTTTGAGGCTTTT
The DNA here is from genome assembly GCA_030626915.1 of Dehalococcoidia bacterium. Lineage (GTDB taxonomy): Bacteria > Chloroflexota > Dehalococcoidia > GIF9 > AB-539-J10 > JAUWHW01. The sequence continues at coordinate 4,458 of DAOUTC010000066.1, read as the reverse complement.
CTCAATCTTGCTCTTCACTACCTCGACGAACGCCTCGTCATTGCCCAGGAGGAGCCAGATATCTGTCACCTCTTCGATGTGGTCAGTGCCACCTCTTATTGTGTTTATAAACAGGGATGAGGTAAAAGCACCATATTTCTTGACAATGGTAGCGTTTTCCTTATCCTCTACATTGAGCACCTTAAAAGTCACTTTGCCACTAGCCAGCTCATCGGCAAAGTAAGTTTCCACTGTATACCGGATGCCGTCTTCCGCATAGATGCAGCCACCGCAGCGCTGTGTCCGATGAAAATAGATAACCTCAACCCTGTCAGCCGCGACCGAAGGCGCGTCTGAAGTTGGAGGTGCTATAGAAGCAGGGCTTCCACAGGAGCAAAGCAACCCGACTACCAGCATGAGAAGCAAAGGAATCCACCCCTTTGGGTTGACTAGTGTATTCATTTTATTCCAGTCCAGCTTCACGCAGAGCGGAAATTAAGGACTCTTTACTGGGGCAGACCCCCATTATTCTAACTAGCTCTCCAATAATTACTGCCGGTGCTGCGGTTAGATTGTATCTCTCAAATAACTCGTTGCGTCCTTTATAAGTAATTACCTCCACCTTATCTCCAAATTCCTCTTCGATCTCCTTAAGTAATTTGGACAGGCTGACACCACCGGAGCAGGTTGGAATTGATAAAAACGCCTCTATCTTTACTTTGCTCATAGACCGCCCTCCCTTAATGCATTGCCTAAAGTGGTTCGGCTGGGACATATCCCTTCAATTCTTATCTTCTCGTTAATGACGATTGTCGGCACACAAGCAAGCTTATACTGCTCAAATTTAGCCGTGGCTTCCTCCCCAATAAGTTTGATTACCTCCAGCTTGTCCTTATACTTTCGGGCAAACTCGTCTGCAAGCGCTAGGATAGCAAGGCATCCTGGACAGGGTGGGTCTCCGCTGAATACTTCCATTTTTACTGTCATGACTCACCTCCTAACTCTTTCTTAATTGCCTTTTCTAATTCACCTTCGGAGATGATTTTCCCTGTAGCTATAACCTTGTCATTTATTACTACACCAGGTGTAAGCATAATGCCATATCTCCTTCCTTCATCAGATATGGCAGGAAATTTGGTTACCTCTACCTGCCCGGGATACCTCTCGGCCACCTTTGTAGCTATTTTCTCCACTTCCTTACATTTTGCACAGGCGGGAGTGGAGTGAAAAACTTTTAATGTAACCTTCATTTATATTACCTCCTTCAATTTTTAATTTACTTTTTCTTCATGAAAAGATGAAACCGGCTACCCAGCCCACCAGAGTTCCCAGGATAATGATAACCGGGATGTAAACCAGAGCCTTCTTAAATCCAAATACCTTTCCTATAGCCAACCAATTAGGCAAGCTGATGCCGGGACCGGTAAGTAACAAAGCTAAAGCGGGACCTTTGCCCATGCCCAGCCCCATCAGGGTATCCACAAATGGAGCCTCAGTCATAGTGGCAAAGTAGGTTACCGCCCCAATCATAGTGGCCAGGAAAGACTGTCTTAGCCCGGCTCCACCCAGCCAGGTCTCTATCCATTCTTGTGGCAGAACAGCACCAATAATTCCGACTATAAACACGCCAATTAGAAGGAAAGGGAGTATTGTGCGCACAAACCACCACGACTCTTTTAGCCATCCCTTTATCTCGTCCCGGCTTTTAACCCTCCAGGCATAAAGAGCAGCTACTGCTGTTGCTCCTGCCCATACATAAACCTTAGCTAAGTAAGAGCCTCCTCTCACGGCATAATTGGGAGCCAAAAGGGTGACAACTAATAGTAAGAGCAGAATAATGTCCTTTCTGGTCATCATCTTTCCACCAGAAGTTCGGATGGTTAGCGCCCTTTCTTGCTCTTCCTTGCGAAAGGCAAAGAGCATCACCCCACCAACAATAAAGGACATTGAGAGAGCAGCTACTATTCTGGCTATAACCATTTGCGGCCCAAGAATTGAACCGGTATAGACCAGAGCTAATATGTTAGCTGCTGGAGCGACCCAGAGAAGGATGAAGGCGGGACCAATTCCAGCCCCTCCATGATAAATGCCGCTAGCAACAGGGATGACAGTGCACGAGCAAACTGACACAAAGAAACTTCCGCCGCCAGCGATGGCAAAGGATTTGATCTTGCTCGCAGCGCTGCCCAGATAGCCAATAATTGTCTCCCGGGAGACAAAGGATACTATTGCTCCAGCTAAGAGGAATGCCGGAACGAGGCAGGTGAGCATATGCAAGGCAACATATTCCTTCAGGGCATTTAGTCCGGCCAGTAAAAGTTGTTCAGCCATCCGATTTCCTTAGACTAGAAGCACTTATGCACATAATCAAATATAATTGTCAAAAAGAAAAAATCATTTGTGTATTGCTCTGGGGCCAATTCGCACAGCGTGGCTTAGCCTCTCTCTGTCCTGATATATAATCTCTCCGTTGGCAAGGGAACCACGGAGCATCTCAGCTAAAGAGGCAGCATACTTATTCATCGTTTGTTCATCAATAGAGTAGACTATCCATAACCCCTCTCTTCTGGACTTAATAAATCCAGCATCCTCGAGTATGCCCAGATTGCGTGAGGCGCGGGACTGAGAGATGTCCAGTGCCTGCATTATCTCACAAACGCAGCATTCCCTTTCCAGGAGGACTTTCAAAATCCTGATCCTGGTCTCGCAAGATAGAGCTCTAAAAGCTTTGACTAGGTTCCGCATTCTCTAAATTCCTTGATTATATGCACATTTCCGCATATAGTATCACTGTGAGATTTTTCTGTCAACAGACTCTTGTGGCACTGAATAAAATTCCAGAAGAGACTAAAAGAAGCGGAATGTTGCCATATCCTGCTTGCTAGAGCTAAACTTCAGAGGCGGAGTGGCATCTACAGATGCAATAAACAAATATATGTGGACTAATTTCTGGAGAAAATTTTATCAAGACTCCTTCAAGAGATACTTGGTCGTATCTTTAATAATCTTAGGTACAATCCTTCTATTTACGGGTCAGGAACCTGCAAAACCAATTACAGGTGAAGGCTTTAAGGTTCATTTCTTTCACCTTCCAACCTGTCCACATTGTGATGAACAAAAGCCATTTAATGAAAAGTTAGCCAATACATACTCAATTGATGTCATTTATCACAATGCTGGGGAACCTGAAGGGTCTGCTCTACTAACAGAAATGCTGGCCGATGTAGGAGCAAAAGACGAGCAACTGGACTTCCCGGTAACAATTTTCGAGGGGCAAGTTTTTCTAGGTTGGGAATCAAGGGAAACAACTGGCGCGAAAATCGAGGAGGTCTTACAACAATGCTTAGCAGGCAATTGTCCTGAAGCAGGTGTGAAAGAGCCGGAAGATAAGATAGCATTGCCTATAATAGGTACGATAAAGCTTTCAGACTATTCCCTTCCCAGTTTGGCTGTAATTCTGGGACTTGTTGATGGCTTCAATCCTTGTGCCCTGTGGGTGCTTGCCTACCTCATATCCTTAGTAATAACCTTAAAAGACAAAAGAAAAATATGGCTGCTTGTTGGCTCCTTTGTTTTCGCCTCAGGGGTGTTATATTTCCTCTTTATGACAGCGTGGCTTAATGCTTTCCTGTTAATCGGCTATTTTAGACCGGTGACAATAGTGATTGGATTGGTAGCCCTGGGTGCAGGGGTACTGAATGTAAGGGAATTCATAAAAACAAAGGGGGCCATTGTCTGTGAAGTCGGAGATGAAGAGTCCAGAAAGAAAACCATGACCAGAATAGAGAAGGTTGTCCTTTCCCCCTTAACCTTAGCCACGATAGCAGGAATCGTAGTTCTTGCTTTTGTGGTAAATTCTATTGAATTCCTCTGCTCTGCAGCGCTTCCGGCGATTTTTACTCACGTTCTATCTTTAAGTAATCTTTCAACTCTTCGATATTATGCCTACATCCTGCTGTATGATTTCTTTTTTATGCTTACTGCTCTCATTATTTTTGGCTCGGCTGCTTTTGCTATGACTTCCAGCCTGGGAGACAGATTCGCAAAGTATTGCAGACCATTAGGTGGGACGATATTACTCGTTCTGGGTGTATTGCTCCTTTTTGCCCCACATTTGCTACCTTAATTGAAAAGACTGTTTATTCTGTTACCCTGAGCGGTAGCGAAGGGTCTAGATTCTTCGCTGAGTTTATCCTGAGCGTTATCAGATTCTTCGCTAGGCTCAGAATGACAGGAAGCGAAGGGCTCAGAATGACATAGAGGTGCTATTAAGCGGCCTTTTAATTGAAAGCATTGGCGATTATCAAGTATAATATCTATGTTTGTGGTGAGCGTAGCCCAGTGGTTAAGGCGCCAGGTTGTGGCCCTGGAGATCGTGGGTTCAAATCCCACCGTTCACCCTTGCGCCTATAGCTCAGCGGACAAGAGCACCGGTCTTCGGAACCGGGGGTCGTGGGTTCGAATCCCTCTAGGCGCGCT
>DAOUTC010000114.1 GCA_030626915.1 Dehalococcoidia bacterium | reverse complement strand
TGATAAACTACTGAGAATTGATATGCCCCTGTAGCTCAGAGGATAGAGCGCTGGCCTCCGGAGCCAGGTGCAAGGGTTCGAGTCCCTTCAGGGGTAGATTTAGAAAGAATGGATGAGCTTGTAGAAATTCGCTGGCATGGAAGGGGAGGGCAAGGTGCAGTAACTTCAGCAGAACTCTTGGCATTAACCGCAATAAGAGAGGGCAAAGTTGCTCAAGCTTTTCCTAGCTTCGGTCCAGAAAGGAGAGGCGCTCCTGTTATAGCTTTCAATCGCATAAGCAAAGACAAACCTATTAGAGCTAGAGCTGCTATTGCTGAACCTGATATCGTTATAGTATTAGACCCGGGTTTGCTGGGCATTATTGATGTTGCCCATGGACTTAAGGATGGTGGCACTCTTGTAGTAAATAGCCCCAGGGAATTGTCCGCTGTAAATTCAGAAATTGGCGGCCCATGGCGGCTAGCGGTGGTTGATGCCACTCGCATTGCTCGAGATATACTGAAGAGACCCATTGTCAATACTGCTATGCTGGGAGCTTTAGTAAAGGCAACCGGTATAGTTAATCTGGAATCTTTGTTCCAGCCGCTACAGGAAAGGTTCGGCAGATTAGCTGAGAGCAATATCAAAGCTTGTCGCGAGGCCCATAAAGAAACTCTTATCATGGAACCAACTCCAGGCGCTAAGAGACCCGAAAAGGTGTATCCGGTAGAGAAGTGGCCATCATGGAAAGAATTAAATATTGGATTTGTGGTAACCGAGGTGGGAAGTGCCAGGGGGTACCAGACTGGATATTGGAAGTCGGAACATCCTGTGCGGGATAACGAGAGATGTATCAAATGTGGCATGTGTGCTCTCTTCTGTCCTGAAGATTGTATTCGTCAGACTGAAGAAGGCTACTTTGAAGCTGACGACTTCTATTGTAAAGGGTGTGGCATTTGTGCCCGTGAGTGCTGGACGGGAGCAGTAACCATGGTTGAGGTATAAGAAATGGGAAGAAGGGTAGCTTTTGAATCTTCCTGTGCCATAGCTGAAGCAGCTAAAATGGCCAACATCGATGTTTGTGCAGCCTACCCTATTACCCCGCAAACTCATATTGTTGAACGAATAGCACAATTAATTGCTGATGGTGAGCTGGATGCAAATTACATGCCTGTTGAATCGGAGCATTCAGCCCTGAGTGGCTGTCTTGGTTCTTCGGCAGCAGGAGCCAGAACTTTCATTGCCACCGCTGGCCAGGGATTAGAGCTAATGCATGAGGTGGTATATGTGGCTTCAGGAATGAGGCTGCCTATAGTTATGGCGGTGTGTAACCGGGCTTTATCAGTGCCATTAAGTATCTGGGGAGACCACTCTGATGCCATGGCTGTTCGCGATACTGGCTGGATTCAGATATTTGCTGAGAATGCTCAACAAGCCTTTGATTTGACCTTATGCGCTTTTCGCATCGCTGAAGACCCCGCAGTCCTCCTTCCTACCATGCTTCATATTGATGGCTTTCACCTGTCGCATGTCATTGAGCCCGTTTTACTCCCTGAGCAGGAAGAGGTAAATGAATTCCTTCCCAGGTATCACCATCCCTTTGTCCTCGACCCAAAAAGTCCAGTAACTATGGGGGATTTTGCCACTCCTGCCCTTTACACTGAAGCTAAGGTGGGTCAGGATGTAGCTTTGAGAAATTCCCTAAAGGTGATTCTACAAGTATTTCAAGAGTTTGGAGAGAGGTTTGGGCGTGATTACTCGCCTGTAGAAACCTATAAAACAGAAGGCGCTGAGGTTTTACTCCTGACCATGGGAAGCTTCAGCGAGGTAGCTATGGAAGCTATAGATAGAGTTAGAGGAGCAGGGGAGAAGGTAGGATTAGTAAGATTACGCCTCTGGCGCCCCTTTCCTTTTGAGCAATTCCGCCAGGTAGTAAATCAAGCAAGGTTGCTCATTGTCCTTGACCGCGCCCTTTCCTTTGGTGGGCCAGGGCCTGTTTGCTCTGAAGTACAGGCTGCCTTATATCATTTGAGACAGAGACCACAAGTTGTCGGCTTCATTGGTGGTCTGGGTGGTAGGGATATATCGGTTGAAGGTTTCCAGGATATGGTACATCGAGGAATAAATAAGGCTAAGCAAGGGAAGCTTGGTGAAATCGAAGTATTTGATGTGAGGGAGCAATAATGGAAACTTTGAGTATATATGCGCCTCGTTTGGTAACAAAGCGACAGAGCTTTACTCCCGGGCATCGTGCCTGCTCAGGATGTGGTGAGGCTTTGGCAGTGAAGCTTGTGATGAAAGCCTTAGGCAAAGATGTGATTGTTGTTATGGCCACTGGCTGTATGGAAGTTATATCCACGCAGCTTCCCTATACTGCCTGGGAAGTCCCCTGGATTCATACCTTATTTGAGAATGCTGCCACAGTGGCTACAGGCATAGAATCTGCCAGAAAAGCTTTAATCCGTAAGGGCACTCCTTTGTCTAAAGCTAAAATAGTAGCTATAGGCGGTGACGGAGCCACGTTTGATATTGGCCTCGGAGCTATATCTGGTGCTTTTGAAAGAGGGCATGATTTTCTTTACATTTGCACTGATAACGAAGCTTATATGAACACCGGGATTCAGAGATCAAGTGCTACTCCCTTTGGTGCTTCAACTACCACTCAACCGGCAGGCAAAGTTAGCTTTGGGCAAGGGACATGGAAGAAAAATATGCCCGCTATTGCTGTGGCTCATGATATTCCCTATGTGGCTACTGCTTGCCCTAGCTATCCCTTTGACCTTATGAATAAGATAAAAAAGGCAGTGGCTATCGAAGGCCCAACTTACATTCATATCTTGGCTGTTTGCCCTACAGGCTGGAGAATTCCGGCTGATGTGACTATAAGGTTAGGGAGGTTAGCAGTGGAAACAGGAGTTTTCCCTCTTTATGAGGTGGAGAATGGGAAGTATACCTTGAACTATGAACCGCCGCAGCTGCGCCCTGTTATAGATTATCTGAAACCTCAGGGAAGATTCAGGCATCTTACACCAGAGCTAATAGATAAGATACAGCAGAGAGTGAGCCAGGAATATGCCAGGCTCAAGGAGAAAGTGACTCAATGAATGAGAAAAGGCCAGGTCCTGTCCTTGAACGAAGTGAAGGAATTGAGCATGCTGGGTTCAAGGATACGCAAGAAGTTGCCGCTATTATTGATAAATATAAAGGTGAAATAGGACAGTTAATTTCTATACTGCAGGATATTCAGGCTAAGCTTTATTATTTGCCTAAGGAAGCTTTAGTTCAAGTAAGTGAAACTATGGGTATTCCCTTAAGCCGGGTATATAGTGTGGCCACTTTTTTTAAAGCTTTCAGCCTTAAGCCCAGGGGCAGACATATGATTAACGTCTGTCTGGGGACTGCCTGTCATGTCAGGGGTGCATCTAAGCTGCTGGAGCAAATTGAGCGAAGTTTAAAAATTAGCCGTGGAGAAACAACTGGTGATTTTAAGTTCACATTAGAAACGCTGAATTGTATGGGGTGCTGCGCCTTGGGCCCAGTGGTGAGAATTGACGGCAGGTATTTTGGGCAAATGAGCGCTGGTAAAGTTGACTTAATATTAAATAAGTATGAATAGTTATGGGAGTCCGCTAGTGGGGAAGATTAAATCCTTGCAACATTTAAAGAATCTAAGAGAAGAAATACTGGCGAAAAGAGAAAAAGAGAAAGGTAAGCCACTTGTTACTATATGCAATGGAACAGGGTGCCATGCTAGTGGGTGTGTAGAGGTTACGGAAGCTTTTAGACAGGAGATAACAAATGAGAAACTAACTGACAGAGTTGACATAAAAACTACAGGGTGTCATGGCTTCTGTGAAAGGGGGCCGATTGTTGTTA
>DAOUTC010000079.1 GCA_030626915.1 Dehalococcoidia bacterium | reverse complement strand
CCAGCAAATGCCATCTCAGCGATGGCAACACCGATGCCACCTTCGCTACAGTCATGACAGGCTCTAACCAAGCCTCTCTCTGCAGCCGCACTTAGGCTATCCATCAGCTTCTTTGCCTGATGTGGATTTACCTCAGGCACTCTATTACCTATAAAACCATGCATTCTGAAATATTCTGCGCCCCCAAGTTCATTCCGTGTAGTGCCAACAATGTAAATGAGGTCACCTGCCTTCTTGAAATCCATGGATATCACTCGGCTTACATCTTCCATAACGCCAATAGCCGAGACAAGCAAGGTATGGGGAATGGAGATAGCCTGGCCTTCAAACTTAAACTCATTATTCAGGCTGTCCTTGCCCGAGATAAAGGGGGCCCCGTATACAGTAGCTATATCGTAGCAGGCCTGAGCTGCTCGAACCAAGGCGCCCAGCATTTCAGGTTCACTAGTATTACCCCAACTAAAGTTATCCAGCAAGGCTACTCTCTTCAGATTGCCTCCAACAGCTATAATCTGTCTCAGCGCCTCATCAATAGCGGATGCTGCCATCCAGTAGGGGTCTATCTCTCCGTATTTGTGATTTATGCCATTGGATACAATTACACCCATGTCTGAATCCAGGACCGGCCTAATAACAGCAGCATCGCCTGGTCCATCGTTATCCTTACCCACCAGGGGTTTGAGCACACTGGTTCCTTGCACCTCGTGGTCATATTGGCGTATTACCCATTCCTTGCTACACACATTCCATGAGCCAAGAACTTGAAGTAAGGCTTCACCTAAGTCCTGCGGCGGAGCAAAATCAGGCTCAGCATGCTGGGACTGCGCCCACACTGCTTCTCTCTCCACCTGCGGCCGACCCGTGTGTAAAAATTCCATGCTCAGTTCACAGACTAAGTCTCCCTGATAAAGAAGCTGAAGTCTTCGGTCATTGGTAAATTCGCCGATGACTGTTGCTTCAACACCTTCAGCAGCAAAAAGGCTCAATAGTTCCTCACTACAGTGCGGTGGGACAGCCAATACCATCCGCTCTTGAGATTCGGATATCCATATCTCGGAATAGGATAGCCCAGAATATTTCAAGGGAACCCTATCCAGGTGAACACGTACTCCAGTTTCGGCAGCCATCTCACCTACTGCCGATGAAAGTCCACCACCACCACAGTCGGTTATCCTCGAGTACAGTCCATGGTCTCTGGCTTGAAGGATAACATCAATAAGTTTCTTCTCCACAATGGGATTGCCAATCTGAACTGAGCTATAGGAAACTGCGGTCGATTCCTCAGTAAGCTGTTCTGAGGCAAAAGTCACACCGTGTATTCCATCTCGCCCGGTTCTGCCTCCGGCTAACACTACTAAGTCACCAGGTTTCTGTCGTCCTCTCCGTGATAGGTCTTTGGGCAACAGTCCCAATGTGCCGCAAAAGACAAGCGGATTAGCCACATATCGTTCATCAAATAGTATGGCGCCGTTAAGCGTAGGGATTCCAAGGCGATTAGCATAATCAGCTACTCCAGCCCGAACACCCTTAAAAACACGGCGTGGGTGTAACACACCCCGCGGTAACCTCTCATACGGGAAATCGGGAGGACCAAAGCAAAAAACATCAGTGTTCAAGATTGGCTTAGCACCTAGTCCGGTACCTAAGCAGTCACGAACAACGCCACCTATACCAGTTGAAGCTCCTCCATAGGGCTCAACTGCTGAGGGGTGATTATGAGTCTCAACCTTAAAACAAAGAGCCCAGCGACCATCAAAATCAATTACGCCAGCATTATCTTCAAAAACAGACAGACACCAGGACTTGTTTAGTTCCTCAGTTGCCTTCATGATAGTGCTCTTGAGTAAATTATCTATAGTCATATCACCAAACTGGATTCTGCCCTTGAATGTTTTATGGACGCAGTGCTCAGACCAGGTTTGGGCTAGCGTCTCCAGTTCAGCATCGGTAAGGTTACGCCCCTGCCCACGAAAGTAAGCGGTGATTGCCTGAAGCTCATCATCAGTAAACCCAAACTGACGCCTGATTTCCACAAGCTCAGCTTCGTTTGCCCTCAGAATGTTTACCTGCTCCAACCTAAACCTATATTGAGGATTTTCAGGAAATTCGGTTGGCTCCGCTTTAACCACGTGCTGTATAATCGGGTTCACCAGTAATCTATTGCATATTGCCTCTAACTGAGGCTCATTTAATTGCCCTTCAATAAGATAGCGTTTTGCCGTTTTAACTGCCTTGACACCCCTCACACCCAAATCCAACATCGCTTTCATAACAGTCTCTTCTACCGGGTCAGTGACGCCAGCATTGTAAGCAACTTCAACAATGTGATAATCGGTGCCAACCTTGCACTCGCCCCGGGAAGCTGGCTCACACCGGACCTCTTGAGCCACCGGGTCAGCCAGAAGGCTGCCACAAACCAAATCCAGCTCCGCAGGTTTTAAATCCGCATCTAGCCAATATATATCCACTACGCGAACACCGGAGACTGTTGTTATTCCCAGGTCGTATATATCCTTGACTAAACTAAGCCCTCTAACATCTGGTAGGTGATTCTTCAACCAAACTTCCACTTTATGCATCAAAGCAGACCCCCGTCAAACTGAGCCATGAGCAGCTAACTTCATACTATCTTTACCGCGGTTCCGTAAGCTACCATTTCAGCAGCCCCAGACATTACCATTGAGGTTACAAACCTAGCGCCAATTATGGCATTAGCTCCCTTCTTTTCAGCTTGCTCAATCATCCTCTGCAGTGCTTCTTCACGAGCCTGTGCTAACATTACAGTGTAATCTTTGATTTCACCACCAACGATATTTCTCAAGCCAGCCATAACATCACGCCCTACATGTCTGGCTCTAATGGTGCTGCCTCTAACCAAGCCTAGAGTTTCTATAATCCTCTTGCCTTCTATTTGCTCTGTGGTAACCACAATCATTTTTCTACCTCCTTGAATTTCTCTCTTTCTTCCTTCGATGCTCGGTGCCTTTCCCGACCCAGCGATGTTAAAAGAATAATAAGCCCTATAGTTATAGCAACAACAGCAATTTTAACCGGTAAGGGTAATGACAGGAAAGCCCGGCCGAATAACTGATAGAGCCCCCAGCCTGCTAAAATCCCCAGGCCAATTCCCAGTAAGATGCCACCTATCTTTCGCATTATGCCTCCTTTATTTACAAATTGTTTAATCTCTGAATCGATTGGTGATAGGCAATCTTCTATCCCTGCCGAAATCCCTGGGGGTTATTTTTATACCTGGGGGTGCCTGACGACGCTTATACTCATTCCTGTCCACCAACTGAGCCACTTTCGTGACTATCTCATGGTCAAAACCTTTAGCTACGATTTGGTCAATGGACAAGTCCTCTTCCACATACGCTTTTAAAATAGGGTCTAGTGATTCATATGGCGGCAGGGTATCTATATCTTTTTGGCCGGGTTTTAGCTCTGCCGATGGCGCTTTACTCAAAACACTGGAGGGTATCATCTCTTTCCCGGCCTGGCGATTCTTATAATTAGCCAATTCAAAAACCATTGTCTTAAGCACATCTTTGAGGGGGGCGAATCCCCCAGCCATATCTCCGTAAAGAGTGGTATAGCCCGTAGCTGTCTCGCTTTTATTGCTGCAACTGAGCACCAGCCAGCCAAATTTATTGGATAGGGCGAAGAGGATATTGCCCCTGATTCTTGCTTGTATGTTTTCCTCAGTCACATCGGGTTGGGTATCTTTGAAAGGCTCTGCCAGCATTTCCAGATATGAACCGAATGCTTTCTCAATAGGTATCACTTCAAGTTCTATCCCCAGGTTTCTAGCCAGTAATTCAGCGTCCGCTTTGCTGCCTGGCGGTGAATAACGAGAGGGCATAGAAACGCCTATAACATTGTCAATCCCTAAGGCATCCACTGCTATAGCAGCTACCAGGCTTGAGTCAACTCCGCCGGACAAACCAATAACTACTTTCTTGAAGCCATTCTTGTTGACATAATCCTTGATACCAAGGACGAGCGCTTGATACACCTCAGCGAGCGCATCTAGCCTTTCAATTTGCCTCAATGGCAAAGGTGGCTTGGTAACCATAGGGTATTGACTTGATACTTCTACCTTGGTAGCCTGTCCCGGCTCCCCCTTAACTAATGGTGTCTCCTTCCTCCGCTGAGATTCATCTAATTGTGCTCGAAATACAGGCTCCACATCCAAATCAACCACTATAAGGTCTTCCTCAAATTGTTTCCCTCGGGCAATAAGCTGTCCTTTTTCATTGATAATCAAGCTATTGCCGTCAAAAACCACTTCATCCTGCCCTCCAACCAAATTATTATAGGCAACGATAGCTAAATTATCAGTTGCTCTGGTAGTCAGCGTTCTCTCTCTGAGTTGGCCCTTCCCAGCATAATACGGCGAAGCACTTATATTAACTAACAATCTAGCTCCAGCATAAGCTTGTGCTGTTGCTGGTCCAGCTTCATACCACATGTCTTCACAAATGGTTATACCTATGCCAATGTTATAAATGACGAAAATAGGGTATTCAGTTCCTGCCTGAAAATACCTGTTTTCATCGAAGACTCCATAATTAGTCAGGTAAACTTTATGGTAAACCCCGGCTAGTTTATGGTCATAAATTACCGCTGCAGCATTATATATATCACTATCGCTATCCACAAAGCCTACTACTACCGCTATCCCTGAGGAATGCTTTATTATCTCCTCCAGATATTCCCGGTTTTGCTTAATAAACCGGGGCTTAAGCAATAAATCCTCCGGGGGATAGCCTGTTATGGCTAACTCGGGGAAAGTCAGTAAGTCAACGCCAAGTGACTTTGCTTCATGGATAAATTGTATTATCTTATTTGTGTTGCCTCTCAGGTCACCTACAATAGGGTTAATCTGAGCCATTCCCAATCTTAAACTGCTCAATTCATCTCCTTATTTGGGTAGCCATTTCATACCATATTATTAAATTAACATTAGTAAGGACTTGCTATTTCGGCTAGATTATATCATTTTATCAGGGGAGTAGGACTAATTGGTGGATTTGACAACAAGACGAGAAAGTATTAACATAAAGACGGTTCGCATAATAAACCTTTTGCGAAAGAAGCAACTTGCAAAATATAAAAACTAAGCATGAGCCTAGATTTATTAATTACTGAGTTCTTAGAATACCTGGAAATCGAGAAAGGCTGTTCTCCTCTCACTGTTCGTGCCTACAGACATTATTTAAACCGCTTCTATAACTGGCTCAGTGAAAATTATTCTATCACTAAACCCGAAGACTTAGACTTAGAACTTATTAGAAAATATAGGTTATATCTGGCACACCTTCGTAATCGCAACGGCGTACAATTAAAGCGCATCTCCCAAAGCTACCATATTATTGCACTGAGGTCTTTCCTACGTTATCTCTTAGTTCAGCGTGATATACTTACTCTGTCCCCTGCCAAGATAGAACTTCCAAAACAGAGCTCACGTTCTGTTAGTTTTCTGGACTCAGGTCAGATAGAAAGGCTTCTAAATAGTCCCAAAATATCAAATGACGCAGGACTGAGAGATAAAGCTATTCTAGAAACACTATTTAGCACAGGCTTGAGAGTAGCAGAATTAGTTAGTTTAAATCGTGACCAGATAGACTTACGGCGCCAAGAATTTGGTGTCAAAGGCAAAGGAAATAAGATACGCGTAGTTTTTTT
>DAOUTC010000146.1 GCA_030626915.1 Dehalococcoidia bacterium | reverse complement strand
AGGCCGACTAGCCTTAGCCGGGTCTGGCTCTCGAGAAACAGCCCCTACAATACTGATGCCAGCCATAGAGACGAGGTCCAGGCTGGAGTCAGTTCCCCCGGCTATCATTACGTCAGCATAGCCCAGGCGGATAAAATTCATGGCTGTGCCTATGGCATCAGCTCCTGTGGCACAAAGGCTGTTCGTGCTGGAGTTGGGTCCTTTAGCTCCCAGGAACATCCCTATCTGCATTGAAGCTGCGCTGGGGCTCGACTTAGCGATAAAGAGAGGGTCAGCTCTTCTTGGTCCCCCCCTATCAATCAACTCACTTTGCTTGACAAGATAGCTGCTTTCTACCATACAGCCAACACTAACCCCTACCCGCTCAGGATGTTCCTGAGTCATGTCTAATTTGGCTGATTCTACGGCTTCCCTGGCAGCTGCGATACCCAATTGAACAGCCCTTGAAGAGCGATCAACTGCCTTTAAATCCATATATTTTGTGGGGTCAAAATTCTTTACCTCGGCATCTACTTTCACGTGGAAATTGCTGGCGTCGAAACGAGTGATGAGACCAATCCCTGATTTTCCGGCAACTAGCCCTTGCCAAAACTCCTCCACATTCAAGCCTATAGGGTTAACAGTACCCATACCAGTAACCACAACTCGCGGCATACTCATCATTTTTCCTCCTTCTCCCCGGCCATGAACGGCGCTATGGAGGTGCCTCCGTCGACGATGATTGTCTGTCCTCTTATCATAAAAGCCTCTTCACTGCATAGAAAAGCCACCACTTTGGCCACATCCTCAGGAATGACCATCCTTCCCACTGGCGTTACTTGACGAGTATCTTTTATCAGCCCCTCTTTAATGTAGAACTTCAGTGCCTCTGTCTCCACAGCAGAGGCAGCCACGGCATTAACACAGATGCCTTTAGGGGCTAGCTCTATGGCTAAGTAGCGAGTTAGAGCTTCCAGAGCTGCCTTGGATATCCCTACAACGGCGTAGGTAGGCAACACGAAAGAGGAACCCAAGCTGGTGATGCTAATTATTTTACCGCCTCTCCCTTCCATCAGTTTAGCTGCCCTTTGAGCACAGAGCAAAAAAGCTCTGGCATTGATATTCATGGTCCAATCCCAGGCCTTGATGTCCACATCCATTACTGAGCGACCTACACCTGAAGCGGCATTATTGACCAGGATATCCAGATAACCAAAGTGATTGCTAATCATGTCAAACATTTCATCAAGTTTTGCCGGGTCTCCCACATTGGCTCTGATAACCTCAGCTTTCACTCCCAGAGCCTCAATATCTTTAGCTGTTTGCTCGGCAGCCTCGCGGCGGCGAAAGAAATTGACGATAATGTCAGCACCCTGGGAGGCAAGCTTTAGAGCGATAGCTCTGCCAATGCCTCGCCCGCTGCCAGTGACTAAAGCCAATTTACCTTCGAGGGACATAGTTAAGCCTTCTCCTTTTCTGCCACACGATTTTCCACGTAGTTAACAAAATCTCCGAAGCTCTGGAACTTCTGAGCCTCTTCATCAGGGATTTCAATATCAAATTTATCCTCCACTGCTATCAATGCCTGCACCATATCCAGAGAATCCGCCTTTATATCCTTGAATGTGTTCTCCCGCGTGAGGATGCTCTTGTCAACATGAACAATCCTACTTACGATTTCCTTTATTTCCTCTTCAACAGACATTTTATACCTCCTTTTATATCTTACCTTCTTTTTGAAATTTTGCTAATTCCAGCTTTAGACAGCCAACAATATCAGCCTCTACAGCATTCCTGGCGCTTGCTATAGCATGAGCTATGTGTGGAGCCCGACAAGCTCCATGCGCTATCCTGACAACACCATCAATGCCCCACAAGATACCGCTACCTTCTTCCTCACTTTCAAAACCTATTTTAGTTACCGGGAATATCTTATTAAAGAATAACTTAGCTATACCACCTATTAGCGGGTGTTTTCTCAATTTTCGCCTTACCAAGCCCAGCGCGTAATCCCCCAGACTTTCATAAAACTTAATAAGAACATTGCCTATAAACCCATCACAAACAACGACATTGGCTCGCCCACTAAGGATATCACTACCTTCTATATTGCCGACGAAATTCAAACCGCTTTTCTTAAGCAGTGAGTAAGTTTCACGCACCACTTCGTTTCCCTTGCCCTCCTCTGCGCCGGTGCTTAATAAGCCTACCGTAGGATTGGCAATATGGAGTAAGTTCTTAGCGAACACAGAGCCAGCGATAGCAAATGATATGAGATGATATGGCTTGCAATCAACGTTAGCTCCAAGGTCCATAAATACTATGTTAGGGGCAAAGCTACCAAGAGTGGCACCGATTGCTGGGCGCTCCATCCCCTCAATCATACCCAAATACTGAATGGCACTAACAGCCACTGCTCCTGAAGAACCAGCCCCCACTACCGCATCCGCCTCTCCTGCCTTTACCAGCCTCGTAGCTACAGCTATAGAACAATTAGACTTGCGACGAATTACTAGACTGGGTGGCTCGCCTTCCTTTATAACATCGTTCGCCTCAACGCAGCGAATAGGCAGATTATTAGCAGACTCATACTTACCTAACTCCCTTTCCAATACATCCAGGGGCCCAACTAGGGCAATTTCTACATCGCCTTTTTGCGCCGCCATAACTGCTCCCTTGACTATCTCCTCGGGAGCATAATCACCACCCATAGCATCAACTGCTATTCTTACTTTTGCATCACTTTGAGACATACATCTTTCCTCAAAAGTTCGCCTTTGTCATCTTGAGCTT
>DAOUTC010000002.1 GCA_030626915.1 Dehalococcoidia bacterium | reverse complement strand
ATCATTACTAACCATACCACGGGTGTTACCTATGTATCTCAGCCTCCGCAGTCCTGGTTTTTGCGCCAGGAGATCAATACCAGGGTAGTAATGCATTGGAGGAATGGTTGAAGAGAGCTGATGTTCCTTCTATAAAAAAGATTTGGCGAAAGGCTAAGAAGGAGCACCAGTCATAGATATATCCTACAAGGAAGAGGCCAGAAGGCAAATTGTAGACACCTACTTTACTGTTGGGAGCATTTCACAGGTAGCTAGACTATGGCATACATCTCGCAATGTAATTCGTAAATGGGTGAGAAGATTTAAACAGAAAGGAGAGGAAGGCCTCAGAGACGAATCACGAAAACCATATTCCTCACCACATAAGGTGAGCCATGATATTGAGCAAAAGGTTCTGGAGGCTAGAAAAAAGACCGGGTATGGGAGAAAACGTTTAGCCTGGTATCTAACCCGTGAGAAAGGGCTAACTTTATCTCCTAATACTATACGCCATATCTTGAATCGATATGGCTTTAAAGGTAAGAGAAAACCAAGGAAAGTATTTTATCCTGCACATTGGACCTGGGAAATAGAGAACCCCTTTTCACTAGCTCAGGTAGATACCAAAGACATACTGGATAAAGGAACTTTAGGAACAAAGCTATGGACTCATATGGTGAAGAAGAAACTGCCACGGTACCAATGGACTTTCTGCGAGGGGAAGACCAGGCTTCGCTTTCTTGCCTTCAGTAAAGAGCTAAGCTTAGCCAATGGACTTTGTTTCACTTTCCTGATAATGCACTGGCTTAAGAGATATGGGATAAGCAGTGAGGTAATATGGCAAACTGATTGGGGAGAAGAATTTGGTGGCTCAAACCCGGAGAAATTGGCTATGCTGGATGAAAAATATTATCACCCATTAGGAGCTCATCTGACCAGGATTCCTAAAGGAAGGAAAGCCTATAATGGCAGGGTAGAACGATCCCATCGCTCCGATGATGAGGAGTTTTATATTCCATTTCTGCTTGATATTCAGGATAGGAAGCAGTTTCTGGATAAGGCATCTGGGTGGGAATACTTCTACAACCTGGTAAGACCACACTACGGAAAGGACATGAATGGGAAGCCCCCTTTTGAGAAACTTAGGAGAATGGGCTATGCTTTACCTGAAGAGTTTGCTCTATTTCCACCAGTTATCCTGGATACTATAAGCGCTGATTGATTATTACAGACTGGTAACGATCTATTGGCCCATTACATTGTTGCTGTAAAGTTTTAGTAGGTGGGGGTTGATAAAGAATGAGAGACCCCGCAGAATCCTGGGTGGCTTGGTAGACAAGCTAATTTTCAGGATTAAGGAGGTCTCTCAATGGAAAGATTAGAGGAAATCAAGAAGAAACTCAAGGAAGATTTAGGGGATTGGGAGGAGGTGATCTTCGGGTTTGCTTGTGATTTAGCCCGGACACTGGCTAAAGAGGTTCTCGAAGAGCTAGATAATGAACTGATGCAAGAAAGGAATGATACTATGAAAGTGGTAGCCTATAAAGAGCACTGGGTAACCACTCTTTTTGGCGATATCAGGTTAAAGAGAAGGTTATACCGGGATAGGCATGGCAATTACCACTTCCCCTTAGATAAAAAGATGGGACTTGCAAAGGGTAATCATGTAAGCCCTAAGATGAGGGAATTAGCTATACTAGCCTCAACTAACTATACCTTCAGGGAAGTGGAACAAAATATCAAAGCTATTTTCCCCTGGGGTGTTTCTCATACCACTATCCATAATCTCTCTGGCAAAGTAGCCGACTCCCATATCGCTGAAGAGGAGAAAGAGGTTAACGCCCTATTTGAGGATGGGGTTATCCCTGAAAGTAAAGGTAAAGTGGTACCTTATCTTATGATAGAGGCTGATGGTGTAAGTGTTGCACTTCAGAGAGAAGCAGAGGGAAGGGCTGAAGTAAAGGTAGGCATTGCCTATGAAGGTTGGCAGAAGATAAGCAAGGAGCGTTATAAATTAAAGGAGAAATCAGTCTACAGTGGCATTATGAATGGTGATAGATTTTGGGAAGGTTTCTCACTCAGTTTAGCTAAGAAGTATGATCTTTCCCGGATAGGTAAGGTGATAGTGGGTGGTGATGGTGCTTCCTGGGTGAAGGAAGGAGCGGAGCTTCTTGGTGGTCTTTATGAGCTGGACAGATTTCACTTAAAGAAAGCACTTCACCAAGGATTAGCCAATGACCCTCTTGTGGCTGAGATATATCAGGCAGCCATCACAGGTGAAATTGCTAAAGTGGATAGGCTATTAGTTAAAGCACAAGGGAAAATAGATAGTGACAGAGGGAAAGAAATTATGAGATTAAGAACTTACCTCATGGAGAACTGCTATGGTTTAAGAGACTATCGGTTAGAGGTAAATGGTGATGGTCTCAGGGGTTTAGGGGCTATAGAAGGGAATGTGGACAAATTGATAGCTGATAGGATGAAGAAGCGAGGTATGAGCTGGACCAAGCGGGGTGCTGGTAGAATGGCTAGGTTGATAACCTTAAGGGAGTCGGGGCAACTCAACACCTGGATAAAATACCAGAGTAAACCCCAGCATATCCCTTCGAGGGAGAAGACGACGCTTAAGGAAGCTCAATATCAGGACGAAGATAATGGTGCCTGGCTCAGTGCGGGCCTGCCAGCTCTACACGGTCCGCATTCTAATCGCCCGTGGGTTCAAGTACTATGGGCTCTAACTCATGGAGATATGGAGGCATAGCTGATGTTAGCTGTCCGGGATTCTCACCTACCAACTCTTGACAGTAACTTGTCAATGTAGCAACTTTTTTAGCTGCCTTCTATGTGATAAGATAAGTAACCAAGCGAGTTGTTATCTAAAGGATTCGATGCGCATTGATATACTATGTCTTTTCCCTGAGATGTTTGCCTCGGCGTTTGCCCAAAGCATTATTAAGCGAGCTAAGGAGCGAGGGCTAATTGATATCGTGCTCCATAATATTCGCGACTATACTCATGACAAACATCGCACCGTGGATGAGTACCCTTACGGTGGCGGGCCTGGCATGGTGCTCAAACCTGAGCCTGTCTTTGAGGCAGTGGAGGCAGTAGAGCAACAGCTTAACACCAGCGAGATTCCTATCATTTTACTCACCCCTCAAGGCAGGCTTTTTAACCAACAAGTTGCCCGGGAACTAGTTCTCTATTCTCACCTTATGTTGATATGCGGTCATTACGAGGGCATAGACGAGAGAGTGCGTAGGCATTTAGCTACCGATGAAATTAGCATTGGTGATTATGTGCTTAGTAGTGGTGAGTTAGCCGCCATGGTGATAGTGGATGCCATAGTCAGGCTTATACCAGGGGTGCTCGGTTCAGCCACGTCGGCGAGTAGCGATTCTCATAGTAACGGCCTTCTGGAATACCCCCAATACACCAGGCCCCGGGTATATCGAGGTTGGTCAGTGCCTTCGGTTTTACTCTCAGGAAATCACAGTGAAATTGCTTTATGGCGGCGCCAGCAGGCTATTTTACGAACGGCCAAACGGCGCCCCGATCTTATAAAAAAAGTAACCCTTTCAGATAAGGAGAAGGAATGGATATCAGAGAACTTGTTGAACCGAAAATGAATCCTAATATCCCTCAAATTTCCCCTGGCGACACAGTCAAGGTTAGCTTGAAGATTAGCGAGGGAGGTAAGGAGCGTCTTCAATACTTTCAAGGCATGGTGATCAGGATTAGAAGAGGTGTGGATGGCGGGAGTTTCACCGTAAGGCGCGTGACTTACGGCATCGGGGTAGAGCGTACTTTCCCGCTGCAATCCCCTTTAATCCAGAGTGTAGAGGTACTCAAGCATGGCAAAGTACGCCGAGCTAAGCTTTATTATATGCGTGGGCTTAGTGCTAGGCAGGCTAGACTTAAAGAAAGGCAAGAGAAAATAACTGAACAAGCCGTATACCAAGAGGAAGAAACAGAATCCTCTTAGTTATCTTAAATGAAGTATGCTGAAGTAGCGGTTAACTTCCCTGGAAGCCGTTCTACTTTCTGTTATGCCATTCCACCACAGTTAGACATTGATGTCGGGCAGGCAGTATGGGTTCCTTTCGGCTCTAGAATTGCCCAAGGCATCGTTGTGGCGCTATCTGACCAGCCATCAGTTGAGGCAACTAAAGAAATAGCTAAACTCATTACTGATTATCCTCTGCTCTCCTCTATACAAATAGAGCTTGCTCGATGGATAAGCAGACATTATTTTTCCTCTTTGTCTGATGCTGTTGCTTTAATGTTGCCTCCTGGCTTTGAAAGACAGACCATTACCTATTTTCAGCTAGCAAAGCCAGAAGGAGATTTGCCACCACTTACTCCGGAGCAAACAAAAGCTCTTCATCTTGTAACAGAAAAGGGGAAAGCGAGCTTAAGAGAACTGGAGAGGAAATTCGGTATAAAGGAGGCTAGACGAATCAGTGATCAACTTCTCCGTTCTCACCTCGTGGAGAAGAGCCAGGAGTTGGAAAAGGCTAAGGTGAAGCCAAAAGTGGTTCCTTATGTCAAGTTGATAGCTAGCAAGAATGAGGTTGAGGGTGAAATGGTTCGACTAAACAAAGCTAAAGCCTTTAAGCAAGTAGCAGTTCTAGAGTTTTTAAACCAACAAACTCAAGCTATTGCTGTTAGCGAGGTAAGAAAAAGACTTAATTGCTCTCTTGGGACCATCAAGGCGTTAGAAAATCGTCACTTGCTTTCCACAGAGTTGGTTACTATCAGGCGTGACCCGTTATCTCATCTTAAGCTCAAACCTACTTCACCGCCAGTTCTCACTCCATCACAGGAGGCCGCCTGGAAGTTGATCCAGGATAACTGGAACCATGGCTCGCCGCCTGTTTTTCTCCTCTTTGGTGTTACCGGGAGTGGCAAGACCGAAATTTACCTGCGAGCTTTAGATAAAATTATTGCCATAGGAAAGCGGGGTATCTGTCTTGTCCCCGAAATTGCTCTCACACCACAAACAGTGGAGAGGTTTGCCAATCGCTTTCCCGGACGTGTAGGGATACTTCATAGTGGCCTCTCTCTGGGTGAGCAGTTCGATGAATGGCAATGGATAAAGGAAAGGGAGTGCGATGTAGTTATTGGGCCAAGAAGCGCCCTATTTGCTTCCCAACCCAACCTGGGACTTATCATAATTGATGAAGAACATGAATGGACATATAAACAAGAAGACAAATCTCCTCGCTACCATGCTCGGGATGTAGCTCTCAAATTAGCTGAACTTACTGGTGCTGTTGTTATCTTAGGCAGTGCTACACCTGATCTTGAGAGCTTTTATAGAGCACAACTGGGTGTTTATCACCTAGTGGAGCTAAGGGAGAGGATTACTCCCCGCGGTTATTCACCCCTTCCTGAAGTAAACATAGTAGACATGAAGGAGGAACTTAAAGCTGGGAATACCAGCTTATTTAGCCGCTCTTTGTTGGCTGCTATGGAGGAAACTTTAGCCCGAGGTGAACAAATAATCCTTTTTCTCAATCGTCGAGGCACGGCCACTTTTATCCAGTGTCGTAATTGTGCCTTTGTTTTCCGCTGCCCACGCTGCTCCGTAGCTCTTACCTACCATTCGGTAGAGAAAAAACTAACCTGCCATCGCTGTCACTATGCTATTCCAGTGCCTCAGACCTGCCCTCAATGTTCCAGCCGGTGGCTTAAATTTCTAGGCATTGGCACTCAGCGAATAGCGGACGAAGTTAAGCGGCTCTTCCCAAGGGCAAGGTTGCTACGGTGGGATAGAGATGTAGCTACCAAGAGACATGTTCATGAGGAACTGCTGGATAGTTTTCGTGACCATAGAGCGGACATACTTATTGGCACTCAAATGATAGCCAAGGGATTAGATTTACCTCAGGTGACCTTAGCTGGAATAATCAACGCTGATACTGGCCTTAACTTGCCTGATTTTCGGGCTGGTGAGCGCACCTTCCAGCTTTTGTGTCAAGTGGCTGGCAGAGCTGGGCGTGGATTCAAAGCAGGTGAAGTTATCATCCAGACATATTCACCTGAGAATTACGCCATTCAAGCTGCCGCCAAACATGATTACGTAGGCTTTTATAACCAGGAAATAGACTATCGACGCCAATATAATTATCCTCCTTTTAGCCACTTCATCCGCTTGGTATATAGCCATACCAATAATGATTTATGCCGCCGCGAGGCAGAAAAAATGAGCCATACCATTTTGGAGGAACAAGAGAGGAAAGGCATAACTGGGTTGAGCTTGATTGGTCCTGTGCCTGCTTTTGCCTTTAGGGTGAGGGGAAGATATCGCTGGCAGCTTATCCTTCGGGGTTATGAGCCTGCTCAGCTTTTATCTGAGATAACTCTGCCCCAAGGCTGGACTATAGATGTTGACCCGGTGGGGATAATCTAGCTTTACAGGGTAGTGAAGCTAAGATATGTTTAACAGACAGCAAAGCAATAGGTTTAGCTACCTGATTGCAACAGTCTATGAGGATTTGACAAAATTTTTTTATTAATGCTAAAATAGTGAATTGCGTTATGTCTATTATCTTCCCTTCACCTTTCGCCAGTTCTGAATTTTCTCCTAGTAAATATTTTATATTTTAAATGCCTTAGAAATATCGGACTTTTGTTTTGAGGAGGAAAAGTTATGGCTGTTTCGTTAGCGCATAAGTATGGAATAGTGAAATCCTTCGCTAAGTTACCTGAGGTTATAGAAGTACCTGACCTAACTCGAGTTCAACTTGATTCATTTCATTGGTTTCAAGAAGAGGGTTTGAAGAAGCTGTTTGAAGAGATTTCGCCCATCCAGGATTATACTGGCACTAGGCTGGAGTTGCACTTTTCCCACTATGAATTTCGTGAGCCTGAGCATTCCATTAGGGAGTGTTTTGAGCGAGGTGCGACTTATTCCTCCCCTCTTCATGTTTTAGTTCGCCTAGTGATTAAGGAGACAGGCGAGATTAAGCAACAAGAATTATACTTAGGCGATTTTCCCTTAATGACAAACAAAGGCACTTTTATTATCTCTGGAAGAGAAAGAGTAGTAGTCAACCAGTTGACCCGTTTTCCAGGTGTTTACTTTACTTTGGGAAGGGATAGTGTGAGTGGACGAGAGTTATGCCTTGCTAAGCTGATTGCCGAGCGGGGGGCATGGCTTGACTTTGACACTTCCAGTCACGATGTGATTTCGGTCAAGGTGAATGGGAAGCGGAAGATGACTGTCGCTACTTTATTGCGTGCCATAGGCTTTGACAGTGATGATGCCTTACTAGCTCTTTTCCAAGATGTAGATAACTCTCCCGATCACGCTTTTATTCAATCAACGATAGAGCGAGAGCCCTTGGTTAGGAACAAAGCTGAAGCATTAGTCGATATTTATCGTAAATTATCTTCTGGTACCCCTCCTAGCCTCCATAGTGCCGAAACATTATTGAAAAATTTCCTATTTGATCCTCGACGCTATCGCTTGGGCGAGGTTGGCCGCTATAAGCTTAACAAAAAGCTAGGGGTAAACATCCCTGAAAATTATCTTGGCTTAACGCCTGAAGACCTGGTGCATATAGTGCGTCATATTATTTTAATCAACAATGGTAAGGAGGCTCCTGACGATATTGATCATTTAGGTAATCGGAGAGCACATACTGTAGGTTTACTCATACAAAATCAGTTTCAAATTGGGTTATTCCGTTTAGAGAGAACTATTAAAGAGCGAATGAGCATCCTTGGTCCTGAAGCAGCAACTCCTTCAGCTTTGATCAACATCCGTCCCATAGTAGCTGCTGTAAGAGAGTTCTTTAGTCGGTCTCAATTATCTCAGTTTATGGATCAAACCAACCCATTAGCTGAATTGACTCATAAGCGTCGCCTTTCTGCTATAGGACCTGGTGGCCTCTCTAGAGAGCGAGCTGGCTTTGAGGTTCGTGATGTGCATCACTCTCACTATGGAAGGATTTGCCCTATAGAGACACCCGAAGGTCCTAATATTGGTCTCATTGGTTCTCTAGCTATTTACGCTTCAATTAATAAGTATGGTTTTGTGGAAACTCCATACCGCAGGGTTATCCAGGAGGTGCCTAATGCCGTACCGCAATTATTAGGGAGGACAATCCGAGAGGATGTAGTGGGTAACGAAGGCCATCTAATAGCTAAATCAGGGACGTTAGTTACGGAAGAGATTGCGTCAAGGTTAGCTTCCCTTTCGGTGCAAACTATCAAGGTGATTCCTTTCGCTTCCGATCAACTTGCTTATTTAACGGCTGATGAGGAAGATCAATATATCATTGCTGAAGCCAATGTCCCTCTCAATGGGAGGAATGAGTTTATTGAGGAGAAGGTTGAAGTTAAGAAAGGTGGCAAATATTTTAAGGAGATAGTGGATAAGGTGGACTTCATGGATATTTCCCCAAAGCAGCTATTCAGTGTATCCGCCTCCCTTATTCCATTTCTGGAACATGATGATGCTAATCGTGCTTTGATGGGCTGTAACATGCAACGTCAAGCAGTACCTCTATTGCATCCTCAGGCTCCCTTAGTGGCTACAGGTATGGAGAGAGAGGTAGCTAAATATAGCGGACAGGTGATATTCACCCCTATCGACGGTGTGGTAACTTCTGTAGCCGGTTCACAAATTGTAATTGAGGATGCGGAAGGTGGAAGTCATATTTATAAGCTGAGTAAGTTTGTCAGAACTAACCAAGGAACATGTATTAATCAGCATCCAGTGGTAAACAAAGGGGACAAAGTTAAAAAGGGCCAAGTCATAGCAAATAGCTCTGCTATAGATAGTGGAGAGCTTGCTTTGGGGCAGAATGTTACCTGTGCCTTTATGAGCTGGCAAGGATATAACTTTGAAGATGCTATTATTATCAGCAGGAGGCTGGTTAAAGACGACGTCTATACCTCTATTCATATTGAGAGGTATGAGATTCAGGCACGTGATACTAAACTTGGCCTGGAAGAAATCACCGCGGATATACCCAATGTAAGCGAGGAAAGCCTGAGCGATCTCGATGAACAGGGCATTATACGTATTGGTGCCGAAGTAAAGTCTGGCGATATCTTAGTGGGAAAGATCACCCCAAAAGGTGAGACAGAGCTTTCAGCGGAGGAAAAATTATTACGAGCTATTTTTGGTGAAAAAACGCGTGAGGTGAAGGATAACTCTCTCAGGGTACCGCCTGGAGGGTGGGGGAGGGTAATCAATACTAGAGTCTTCTCTCGTGATAACCACGATGAATTACCGGCAGGAACAAATAAGCTTGTGCAGGTATGGGTTGCCCAGAAACGCAAGGTCTCAGTGGGTGATAAAATGTCAGGAAGGCACGGCAATAAAGGGGTTATTTCAATTATATTACCTGAGGAGGACATGCCGTTTTTGCCTGATGGTACACCCGTGGATATTATTCTCAATCCGCTAGGCGTTCCATCCCGCATGAATATTGGACAAGTCTTGGAGGCCCATTTGGGTTGGGCAGCTTATGTATTAGGTTTTAAGGTACTTAATCCAATTTTTGATGGGGCTGATGCCCTAGCCATTGAGGATGCTTTGGCCAGGACTTGGATAGCCTGGGAGGCAGGTGCCGTTAGCCTCAACCCAGGAAACTCAACTTATGTAGCAGCTAATCAAGAGAAGATCAGGGCTTGGCTTGGTGACCGTGGCTTTGATGCTGAGGAAGTAATGGATGAAAAATATAAAGGTGTGGCTAAAAGGGCTTCCCTTTGTTTATGGCTTGATGAATGGGGTATAAATGCGCGGAATCTAAGTGACGAGGCTTTAGAGCAAATGGCACGGAAGATTTACAAGGAGCGAAGGGTTTATCCACCCATCTTTGGCAAGATGGAACTCCGAGATGGAAGGACTGGCGAGCTCTTCCATCAAGCTATAACTGTAGGCAATGTTTATATGGCGAAATTGATACACCTTGTCGAAGACAAGGTGCACGCTCGTTCTACCGGTCCGTATTCTCTCATTACGCAGCAGCCATTGGGAGGGAAGGCCCAATTTGGCGGTCAACGCTTCGGTGAGATGGAGGTATGGGCATTGGAAGGCTATGGTGCAGCTCATACGCTTCAAGAAATGCTTACTGTGAAGTCGGATGATGTGGTAGGGCGAGCCAAAGCCTACGAGGCCATTCTTAAAGGCGAAGATATCTGCCAACTTGGTGTTCCCGAAGCATGTAAGGTTTTATTTATGGAACTACGCAGTTTGGGCTTTGCTGTCGAGTTGCTTAGTGAAGATGAAGAAAAAATAAATTTCTTTACCGATGCTAAACCAAAATTTAAAGCTAGATTGTAGTGTGAGGTGATAAACAAAGATGGTTCAGTTTGATAATCTGAATGCTATTCGAATAAGTCTTGCTTCACCAGAACAAATCAGGAGTTGGTCTCATGGTGAGGTGACTAAAGCAGAGACGATAAATTACCGCACTTTGAAGCCGGAAAGAGACGGCCTCTTCTGCGAGAGGATTTTTGGCCCTACCAAAGACTTCGAATGTCACTGTGGCAAATATAAAAAGGTACGTTATAGAGGTGTTATTTGTGATAAATGTGGAGTTGAAGTAGCTCACTCCAGCGTGCGCAGAGAGCGTATGGGGCATATCGAGTTAGCCGCCCCAGTGACTCATATTTGGTTTGTCAAATTGGTGCCTAGCCGGATGGGACTTCTCCTTGACCTCTCTCCGCGAAATTTAGAGTCGGTTATTTATTTTGCTCAGTATATCATTATTTCAGTCAATGAAGAGGCTCGCCAGGAAAGGATTCATCAGCTTAAAGAAGAAATAACTCGGGAGATTAATAAGCAAGAAAAGTGGGTAAACGGGAAAGCTGAAGAACTACAAGCTAAAGTTGGGTTGGAAGAAGGTGAGGAGGCTATAGTGAAGGAAGTGAATCAGCTACGTGCTAAATTTACACAGAAAAGAGCAGCACTTGAGGAAGAGCTGAAGACAAGGAAGGCGGAGATAGAAGGTCTTAAGCCGTTAATACTGCTTAATGAGGAGCAATATCGAGAGCTTAAGGGTAAATATGGTGATATTTTTGAAGCTGGCGTAGGTGCTGAAGCTATTCTAGAGATTCTGAGGAAAATTGATGTGGAGAGATTACATCAGAAGCTCCTTGAAGAAATGCGTAACACCTCTGGACAACGTCGCAGAAAGCTCAGCAAGCGATTACAATTAGTTGAAGCTCTCAGGTCTAGTGGAAACAAACCTGAATGGATGATCTTGACTGTACTTCCTGTGTTACCACCAGCACTTCGCCCTGTAGTCCAGCTAGATGGTGGTCGTTTCGTCATTAGTGACCTTAATGACCTTTATCGGCGCGTTATTAATCGTAACAATCGTCTCCGACGCCTCATAAGGTTGGGTGCGCCTGAAGTCATTATTCGCAATGAAAAACGCATGTTGCAAGAAGCTGTTGATGCTCTCATTGATAATGGGCGAAGGGGGCGTGCAGTTACCACGGGCAATAATCATACTCTGAAATCACTTTCAGCTATGTTGAAGGGAAAGCAAGGACGATTCCGGCAAAACCTCTTAGGTAAGCGAGTAGATTACAGTGGCCGTTCAGTCATCGTTGTTGGTCCCCAGCTTAAGCTTCACCAATGTGGTTTGCCACGGCATGTGGCCTTAGAGCTATTTAAACCTTTCGTTATGCATAAACTTATGGAGAAAGGTTATGCCAATAATGTAAAAGTTGCTCGACACCGGGTGGAGAGGGCCAGACCCGAAGTCTGGGACTTACTTAGCGAAGTGGTTAAAGAACACCCAGTGCTGCTTAATCGTGCCCCTACATTACATCGCCTGAGCATTCAAGCCTTTGAACCTGTTTTAATTGATGGGAATGCTTTTCAGCTTCATCCCTTGGTTTGTGCTGCCTTTAATGCTGATTTTGATGGCGATCAGATGGCAGTTCATGTGCCGTTGTCTAGGGCAGCAGTGAAGGAAGCTAGAGAGCATATGCTTAGTGTTTATAATATGCTACTGCCAAGTTGTGGTGAGCCAGTAACAGCACCTAGGCTTGATATCGTCCTTGGTTGCTATTATCTCACCTTCATTAAGCCTGGGGCTAAAGGGGAAGGGAAGGTTTTCAGCAATTTCGAAGAGGCCAAGCTAGCTTATGAGTTGGGCATAATTGACCTTGGTGCTGAGATTGAAGTGCGAGATGGCAGTGGAAGACGAATAAAGACTACTGTGGGACGGATTCTATTCAATGATGTTTTACCTCCACAGCTTTGGTTTTATAACGAAGTAGCAGATAGGGCTGCCTTAAAATCACTGGTATCTGATTGTATTCGCTTATTAGGTAACGAGGCTACTGCTACCGTCCTGGATAACCTTAAGCAGTTGGGTTTTAGCTACGCCACAAAGTCTGGGATTTCTATTGCCATGAACGATATTGAAGAACCCCCGGGGAAAACTAAGCTTCTTGAAGAGGCTGATAAGTTAGTTAATGTTACTGAAGATCAATTTAACCGCGGCTTTATCACTGACGATGAACGTTATGAAAATACAGTTCAAATATGGATGGAGACCTCAGACAAAATTGCCGAGGATATATCCCAATCCCTAGATTGCTATGGTGGGATCTACATGATGGCCACGTCAGGGGCAAAGGGTAATATTTCTCAGATCAGACAGATGGCAGGGATGCGTGGGCTGATGACTGATCCAGCCGGGAAGATAATAGACTTCCCCATTAAATCAAGCTTCCGAGATGGGCTCTCGCCCATAGAATATTTTATTTCTACTCATGGTGCTCGGAAGGGATTAGCTGATACCGCTTTGAGGACGTCTGATAGTGGTTATCTTACTCGACGTCTTGTAGATGTGGCCCAGGATGTTATTGTAACTGAGAGGGATTGTGGCACCACTGAAGGGGTCTGGATATCAGGGGAGAATGACGGAGGCTCTTTGCCCTCATTGAGTGAACGCATTATTGGCTATCTAGCAGCAAGTCAAATTGTTAACCCACGTACAGGCGAGATTATTGTTGACCTCAATGAAGAAATCGATGAAGAAAGAGCCAAGCGAATTATTGAGGCTGGCATCACTCGAGTATATGTGAGGGCCTCCCTTAGTTGTCACTCTCGGTTCGGCGTTTGCCAGTATTGTTATGGTAGAGATCTAGCTAGAAGACAATTAATAAATCCTGGCACTGCCGTAGGTATTATTGCGGCTCAGAGCATTGGTGAACCAGGTACTCAGCTCACTCTGCGCACTTTCCACACGGGCGGTGTAGTGGGCACTGATATCACTAGTGGATTGCCCCGTGTGGAAGAACTTTTTGAAGCTAGAACACCAAAGGGCAGTGCTACCATTTCTGAGATTGATGGCACTGTTGAGGTGATTAATGTGGGGGAAGGAAGCATGGTCAAGGTTACTAGTTCTGAATTTTATCTGGATGAATATGAATTGCTGCCAGGAATGAAAGCTGCTATGAATAATGGACAATTAGTTGATATTGGCACTGTTCTGTTTTGTCCTTCAGAGAAAACTGAAGAGCAGTTGCCAGTGGTAGCTGAACAACAACCTATAGTGGCTAGAGTTGCTGGTCAAGTTGTTATTGAAAATAGCCGTTTCTATGTCAAATATGAGCAGAGAGAAGAGAGGGAATATATCATTCCACATGGCACAAGGTTGCTTGTTAAAACAGGAGACAAGGTTAAAGCGGGTGAACAACTCACCGAGGGGATCATTAACCCACATGACATATTACACATTATGGGGAAGGAAGCGGCACAGCAGTATTTAATTGACGAAGTACAAAAGGTATATCGCTCTCAAGGGGTAAACATACATGATAAGCATATTGCTATCATTGTTCGCCAAATGTTGCGAAAAGTGGAAATTATTTCTTCAGGTGATACAGAACTCCTGCCAGGCGAGTTAATTGATCGCTTTGATTATGAGAATGTGAATGCCAGTGTGCTAGCTGAGGGGGGTGAACCAGCAACAGCACAGGCTGTTCTTTCAGGAATAACTAGAGCTAGCTTGAGCAAGGATAGTTGGTTAGCTTCTGCTTCTTTCCAGGAGGCTGGTCGTGTGCTTGTTGATGCAACGACCAAAGGCAAAACAGATAAACTTCGTGGACTTAAGGAAAATGTTATTCTCGGCAAGCTTATCCCAGCTCGAATATTGACTGATGAGGAAATAGAGGTGACAAACTTGCAGCTAGAGGCTTGAATACCCCTTCAACGATAAAGGAATGGTAGTAATGTCAGATACCCAAGAGATGCCTTCCACTCTCCACTCTTTATCTGGTGAGAGACGTGTGGTTTCAGGCAAACCAGCTATTGAGGATATGTCTGTTGACTTAAACCTTCGCCCAAAACGCCTCAATGAATTTATAGGTCAAGGGAAAGTCAAGGATAACCTAAAAATAGCTATTGTAGCTGCTCAGAAAAGACAAGAACCTTTAGACCACATTGTTCTTCACGGGCCTCCTGGTTTGGGAAAGACTACCCTGGCTTACATCATTGCTGCTGAGATGGGCGTCAACATTAAAGTTAGCTCAGGACCAGCAATAGAACGTCCTGGAGATTTAGCAGCTATTCTCACTAACTTACGCCAGGGGGATATTCTTTTTATTGATGAGGCTCATCGGCTTAGCCGCATAGTAGAGGAGAAGCTCTATCCGGCGATGGAGGACTTCGTTTTTGATATCTTTCTGGGTAAGGGCCCAGCAGCTAGAAGTTTGCGGTTGAATTTGCCTCGTTTCACCTTAATTGGAGCTACCACGAGGTTCGCTTTATTGAGTCCTCCGCTTCGCGATAGGTTTGGAGTGATATATCATCTTGATTTTTATGATGAGTTAGCGATAGAGGAGATTCTGAAGCGCTCTTCAGTTATCCTTAGGGTGCCAGTGGAAGGGGGAGGGCTTGTTCAAATTGCTCAGCGTGCTAGAGGTACACCACGAGTAGCTAATCGTCTCCTAAAACGGCTACGAGATTATGCTCAGGTCAAGGCAAACGGGATAATCACTGAGGAAGTAGCTCTAGAGGGGCTTTTAAAGCTCGAAGTGGACTCTGTAGGCTTGGATGAGATAGACCACAAGATACTCCGTACAATAACTAGTAAATTTGATGGTGGCCCTGTAGGGCTAGATACTATCGCTGCCTCTATTAGCGAGGATGCTGATACTATTATGGATGTTTATGAACCCTATCTTCTTCAGTTAGGCTTTCTAGAGCGCACTCCGCGCGGCAGGGTAGCCACTAGGCTTGCTTATGAACATCTGGGGTTGCCTTGTAAAAGAGACTATCGCCCTCAGGCAAGTTTATGGAACCGGGAGAGAGCTTGAACTTCATAGTTTCAGGAGATTCCACTTTACATGCCTTGCTGTGACTTAGCTTGCAGCCAGACTGGACTAGCCAAAGCGAATAAAGAGAAGATTAATATCAGCCCACCCCAGAAATTAACATTGCCTCTATTTGCTACAGTCACTAAAAATAAGATTACTCCTGGTGGAATTAACAAGGCAGCAGCTTTGCACCAGTGTTGTCTCACACGAGTGAATGCGAAAGTTGCCACAGCTAGGACAAGAAAGCTAATAACTATCCAAGGGATATTCATCTGCAATTTTGCCAACGGTGTATTGCTGACCAGGAATTCATTTCCTGTGCCTAGAGCTAATAACCAACTGGACACTACAGGGAGTGGGGTTAGCATTAACGACACATAAAGCCAATCACGGTTCGCAGCTTCCTTCAGTATATAAATAATTACAAATAAAGCTAAGGGAGTATAGGCAAGCGTTGCTACCCAAATCCAGCCCTGAGGCAAGTAAATTAATAGAATACCAGTAACTATCACCGGAAGCAGATAATATCCTAACCAAGGAAAGAACCATATTGGCTTGTTACGACACCAGCCATAAATTACTACACCAGTGACCGCTACTAATATGCTTAATAGGCAGACGATGCTTTGCCAGTGGTATGAAGCAAAAAGCAAGGCAACCAATAAATGAGGTAAAGCAGCGAAAAATGCCTCCTGATAAGTACTTTGGCTATGTACCTCATAGATTTGTCTGGCAATTAACTGTGGAGGACCAAAAGATTCTATGGCGATGTTTTCTGCCTCTTCCTCACTAAGTCCCTTTTCTTTTAGCTCCTGGCTTTTGTCCTCCAGATGAGTGTAAATCTCCCGAGCTACACTATACTTAACAGCTGAATCAATCTTCAGGCCAGAGCTGAAGCTATCTAGATAATGGCTTAATTTGTTTGCCATCGTGTCGTTAAGTTGTTTCTGGTTGTATAACCAATCTAACTGCTGTAGAAAAATCTTGCCACATAGTTAGTTTTCTAGCTAAAACTTGCTGCCCCTTTTTGGTTATGTAGTAGTACCGTCTCTGTTGCCCGTTAGGTAGCTTTTGCCATTTGCCTTTAATAAGCTCGTCTTTCTCCATCCGGTGGAGAGCAGGATACAAAGTTCCCTCTTTGAATCGGAAATATCCATTGCTCCTTCTTTCCAATTCCTTTATGATTTGGTAACCGTATGTGGGTTGACTGTTAATTAAGCAAAGAAGCAGACAGTCAGTATTACCTTTGAGCAACTCACGCTCATAATCCATTGTCTAGCCCCTCAACTATATTCTGAATCTCTTCTTACCGTAGCACAGGATTCTGCTGCTGTCAACGGACTATGATAGCCTTTGCTCTGTTTGCTAATAGTGACCTTCAACCGTTAAAATATCATTCCTGATATGAAGGATTATTACTCCATTTTGGATATACCTGAAGGGGCAAATCAGGAGGCGATAAAGCATGCCTTCAGAAGGCTTGCCATGGAATACCATCCCGACAGAAACTTGGGAAATGAGAGGTCAGCCGGGGAAAAATTCAAAGAAGTCAATGAAGCCTATGCCATATTGAGTGATGATGGGAAAAGGCGGGAATACGATAGGATGAGGCAGGCAGGATTCGTCGGTGCCGGTTATGGTGCCCCATACAGTAACCGGGAGTATTATAATCAAGAACAAATTTTCCGTGATGCGTTTACTAACCCGTATTTGTTTCAGGGGTTAGCAAGAATGTTTCAAGAGGCTGGTCTGAGGTTCGATGAAGGGTTTGTGGATAATATGTTCTTTGACGCTAGCGGATTTACCTTTATTTTCCCTGGTCAGCCAGAAGGGAAAGGGCAACAATTTCCTCCTGCAGAATATAAACCGCCATTCTTATTGCGACTTGTGGGCAAGGCAGCGAAATTTGCCCTCAAAAAAATGCTGGGGCTTGAAAGCTTTCCTTACCAGGGGGCAGATTTATATCATGAAATTGTTCTTTCTCAAAAGGAAGCTGCTGTCGGAGGCGAGAAAAGAATTAAATACAAGAGAGGCAAGGAAAAGAAAAAACTTATAGTCAACATACCACCAGGGGTTACAGAAGGAACGAAGATAAGGTTGAAGGGAATGGGATTGAAGGGAGTTAGCACTGGTGACCTTTACGTTGTTGTCAGAATCAGAAGTTAACCGATATGAGTGTTTTTGAAGATTTTGTGGCAGAAATCAGGAAAACACAAACTATGCAGGCTCTTCTGGAGAGCTTAGAAGAGGAACCTGCAAAGCTGCTAGGAGCTATTTGTAAGGAATATGAGGCAACCAATAAAGCAGTTCCTGACCACCATCTTCATTTGGCTGGGTATTTTGGCGAGGCAATGCTGAGAGCTCTCCTATCAGCAAATCTGGTTACCAAAGATCCAGGAGATAGGTTTTCCCTTTATGGCTATAAGCCTACGGAAACAGGGCTTAAGTACTACAAAGGTATGCTCAATGAGAAGAGAATTTAGATGGTTGGTTGTAAGTTGTATAGGCTCATTGATACTCATGCTCATCTGGAAGAAATAGAAAGCCTAGATTTAGTGCTTGAAGAAGCTAAGGAAAATGGCGTTATTGCTATAGTGGCTGTGGGCTCGGATTATCAATCAAATGTGAAAACATTGGAAATCTCTCAAAAATATTGCTCTTTTGTCTACCCTGCTTTGGGCTTGCATCCTTGGCAGCTAGCCAACCTTGGGCCTTCTCAGCTCAATGACAATTTGCAATTCATTGAGCGGAATATTGTCACAACAGTTGCCGTCGGCGAGATAGGCCTGGATTACGATAAGAGGGTAGTGAAGGCTGCCTCGAAGGAGTTGCAGAAGGATGCTTTGAAGCATCTCTTGGACCTGGCTAAAAGATATGATAAACCAGCCATAATCCATAGCAGATATGCCTGGAAGGATTCATTCTCGTTAGCTGCGAGAGCGGGTATAGACAAAGCTGTTTTCCACTGGTTTACTGGTTTTTCCAGTGTTCTCAAGGATATAATTACCTCTGGTTATTTTATTTCTGCTACACCAGCCGCCGAGTATCATGAGGAGCACAGAAGAGCTGTTAAGGAAGCACCTCTCAGTAGCTTGCTTTTAGAGACGGATTGCCCTGTTACATATGGTAGGGAAATAAAATATAAGTCTAAACCTGCTGACGTAGTAAGGAGTTTAAAAGCTGCAGCCCAGCTTAAGGGAGCCGATGAAGGCATACTTGCTGAGCAGACAACAGGAAATGCTATTGATTTCTTTGCCTTAGATATAATGCTCTAAACTACAGGAGGCAAAAGCAATGATACAATCGATAATGGGTGAAGACAACTTTCAAAAGGCTGTATTACAATCAAAATTGCCAGTCTTGGTGGATTTCTGGGCAAATTGGTGTCCTCCTTGCTCGGCCGCTGCCCCTATCTTAGAGGGACTGGCTAAAGAGTATGATGGGAAAATAAACTTTGCCAAGGTTAATGTGGATGGCAATAGTTCTTTAGCTGCTAAGTACGGCGTTGCCGCTATCCCTACCATGCTTATCTTTAAGGATGGCCAGCCTGTTCAACAAATGGTAGGTCTCAAACCGAAGAAGGAACTTAAGAAAATACTCGACGATTTCCTGAGGGAGTAAACAACAGACCCTCCTCTCCCTTGATGAGAGAGGATTAAGGTGAGGGTGAAAAGAAGTCGCGGATAAAGTCAAATTCCTTGGGCAGAAGCGCTAGCAGCAAAGGGAATTGCTCTATTAAAAGTTTTGCCATTGCAGAATGGGAGATAGCTTCTTCCGTGCCGGGTAGATATTTACTTACAATGGCAAGGACAGCAGCGCATAGCATTGCTCCTATGCCTGCTCCAAGGATAAAGCCAATGAGCCTGTCTACCCAACCCAGCATTGTAATGTGAACCAGCCGTGCTACAAACCAGCCCACTATGCTGGCTATAATCAGAGTGGCTACCAGAATGATAATGTAGGCGGCTATTCCTGACCAAATAGCTCCGCTGGGTGAAAGTATGCCGGCAAGCGGCTTATAATAATGCCCTGCTAGAGCTATACCTCCTACCAACCCGGCGATACCAAATACAGCCTTGATAGCTCCTTTCCACAAGCCCATCATGCCAAACAGGAGAGCAACTACTATAATAACTATATCTAGCCAGTTCATCTTGGCCCATTGGGGTTCAAGCTAAAAGAACAGCAAAAATATGCAGCTACGGCGCAGCCGATTTTTTAATTTGACTATAGTTTTACCTCTCTGCTTCGACTACATAATAGGTAGAAGTTTGCTCTTCTGACAAAAGAAACTGGTTAAGCCGCCCAGTTAACTCTATGCGTTGCTGATTTTCTTGCCATGCTCTCCAGTGCTCTAGAGAAGCCCACGTACTTATAATTAAAATATTACGGGGGTCAGCAGTATTCACTAGAGTTTCACCCGTAATGTATCCAGGTTGATGCAGTGCAGCTGTCCTGAGGTCTATGAGTGCCTCTTTTACTTTAGCCTCAGTGTCCTTCCTTATTTGACGGTTTATAATGACTCTCATCATTGCTACACCCCCAAATTATTATTTTTAAGCTATATTATGTTGTATCTCCTCCATCATATCAAGGTGTTTAAGAACCAATAAGAGCAAATTACTTTCTCGAGCTAAATCTCGACACACTCGCTTCTAAAGCTGCAGTTGGGACACATCCATGAGGGGCATCTTGGAAGCTGCCCTGGCGATGTGGCTTTTGCCAAAAACTCAACACGATGCAGCACTTCA
The DNA here is from genome assembly GCA_030626915.1 of Dehalococcoidia bacterium. Lineage (GTDB taxonomy): Bacteria > Chloroflexota > Dehalococcoidia > GIF9 > AB-539-J10 > JAUWHW01. Next base: position 6,146 of record DAOUTC010000002.1, on the reverse strand, counting down.
GCCTTAACAGTACTCAAATTTCTAAAAGTTACATCATAAACCATCAATTTGGCCTCCTCGCTGGGAACCTTAGCATAGTAAAGCAATAGCCTACCTTGCGGATGGTCCGTTAGCGCACACTCGAATCCCAGGCGGAGGAAGTAATGAGGAAATGCCCCTGCTAGCCGCTGTCTCTCAACCAGTGAGCGAAATTTTGTAACTCGTTCGATTGTAGGCAAATTCTGGCGAATGTGAACCAGGTCACTCAATGCTGCACACTGGATAGGAATATTTTGTACTTCACCTGGCACTCCATATCGCAGAGCCTCACGGAGCGCATCCAGAAAACCTAGCTCATCCATGGAACGGAGATGCTCCTCCTTCTCCTGCCGTAATTCTTCCTCTTCAGTTGTGATTTCTTGTGATTTGAGGCGTTTAAAGTATGTCTTGCGAGGAAAGACAGCGTCGTTGATTCGGAATAGTTGGTATGGCTGTGGCGCGGCAAGCTTATCAAGAAGTTGCTGACAGGTGACATCATCAACCTGGATTTGTCCCGCTAACTCAGCAATCTTGTATGATAACAGCACTGAGCTAGTCTTGCAGTCACATACCTCTGAATAATCACACCTCTTACCAAACCAGGCGCAGATAGGGAGGTTACTGGGGTCATTTGAGATGAGTGCTTGTGTTAACAGGTTCCGCCTTCGTTGCATTTCATCTCGGATTGCTTCCAAATCGGGAAAGGTAATATGGTAAACCGTAAGGGGAACCTGGGGTGATTCTTGTTCCTGTCGCTGGTAGACGATGATTTTACCCTGGCTGGAATTGACCATGGCACAATATATGCCAAGCTGCTCAACATAAGTTGGTCTATACTTCAGCAAATCTCCTGTATTTACCGTCGTTGATGTCGTTTTCACTTCTACAGGTATGTTTTCGTAGATGTCAATTTTGCCCACTATGCCCTCGGCCTCTACAAACTGTTCCAGGTATTCCTCGCTGGAAACGGCGGAGCCAAAATTTTTATGAAACCCGGTACCAGCCCACATAAGCTGCCGTTTTTCTAAAGGAGGGACTATCTCCGGATATTTTCTTCTAAAGTATGCCTGCTTCAGATTAATAAGGTCGGTTACTGAGATATGATACGGAGGCCGGCGCGCCCTTAACTTTTGCATTAAGGCATCCTTAACTGACCTGTTAGCCTCGATGTGGGATACATAAGATGCGATATCAAACTCAGCCATTTTGCTGTTGCTCTACATTATAGTATCTTGCAAGAATAACTTCACTATGTCATTGCGAGGCAAATTTCCTCTCCCGTCAAGGGAGAGGATTAAGGTGAGGGTGATGGGTGAAGCAATCTCACACTTCTTGCTATAATTTTCACTGCCATGCCTTCAAGCGCCTGAAGGCGTCAAGCTTCTCTCTACTTCCAATTCTGGCTTTGTCTACCGCCTGAGCCAGAAATTGGATGCTGCTGTCATAAGTCTTCCTGTCCACAGGATAGGGATAACCATCCTTGCCACCATGAGCAAAACTGTAACTCGCTGGGTCACGCAGGCTAACCGGTGTTTCGTAAACTAATTCTGAGATAAGGCTTAAAGCACGAAGCGTTTTTGGCCCTACTCCTTTAAGTCCCAGCAGCGACTCAAAATTCCGTGGCTTATGCTCATAGGTGCTGAGGAATATCTTGTTTAGCCTATCAGGATGAATATCATCAGGCCTTAAATAAGGTCGTCGAAGTAAATCTAAAGTTTTCAGCTTTTTCAGTCGGCTTACAATTTTTTCTGGCTTTTCCTCAGAGGCAATGTGGGCAATGACATTCCTTGCTTGTGTGCTCTCCGAAGCTACTAGATTCAGTGCTTCGCCTCTGGCCTGGGAGCAGATAGCTGCCTCAGGTTCACAAACAAAATCAATGACTTTTTCTCCTAGCCAGTGATACCTCCGGGCGTAGCGGTTAATTTCATTCATCCCTTGCTGAACCACCGCCCAGGAGCCGTCTCTGGTAAAGAAGAATGTGTGGTGATAAAGCTGATAGCCATCTTGAAGTGCTGAATTATCTACTTTGGCTGACATGCGGCTGGCATAAACCAGAGGCGATGGATTTATCTTTAATAAGTGCCCGTAATTCTCTATCTCGACAGGGGTTTTTCGTGAAGTTCTGCCCTTGCCGCCGGCAATGAACAAGCCCAGCTCCTTTTCTAGTCCCCTCATCCCCTCCTTCAAAGTGCCGCAGACGGTAGTGGTAACGCCGCTGGAATGCCAGTCGTAGCCCAGAACGCAGCCAAAGGCTTGAAACCAGAAAGGGTCAGATAGGCGGCGGAGCATCTCCTCAGCCCCAAATTCGTCAATAATGACAATGGCAATCTCCCTGGCGAGCTGACACATCCTCCCAAAGAGCCACGGAGGCACCTTACCATAATGCAAAGGCAGGTTAGCAATGCCGGTTCTTTGTGCCGAGCTAGGCATCTCCTGTTCCACGGATATTATACAACACCACTACCCTAACGGTATTGCCGCTGTGACACAAAAGATGGCACAAGGTGTAACCAACTTTCAAATGGTCAGGGCATCCAGTATCTGTGGCAACAAACTACTGAACAAAAAATGAATTTCGTATATACTAAGGTTATCTGCCATGTCAAAAAGTAAGGAGGTAAGAGTATGAAGGATCAAAGATTAGAAATCAAAGATATTGTGAAACACATTGATGATGCAACGTTAGGCACGCTAAACGTGCCAGAGTTCCAGCGAAAATTTGTCTGGAAACCAAGTAAGACAAGGGATCTCGTAGATTCTCTTTGGAGAGGTTACCCAATTGGGACTCTTTTGTTATGGGAATCCTCTTATAGTTCCCCTAGATCAGCTTTAGGAACTCAATCCCAGAAACAATGGATAATTGATGGGCAGCAACGTGTTGCATCATTGGCATTACTTTTCGGGAAAAAGCCATACTGGTGGGAAGATGTTAAAGATTGGAATCAATGCTTTCAGAAATATGAGGTTTTGGTAAATATTGGCAAGGATAAAGATTCCTTAGAATTTGGGCTTCCTAATCCTGTGCGAAGAAAATCTGACGAATGGATCTCAGTGCGTGAGATACTTGCTTTGAATAATGAAGGCTTAAGCCGATTGGCCCAAGATATTGCTACCAAAATGGGAGAGGTCAATAAGTTTGCTGAGGTTCATGCAAAACTTCAGTCGGTTAAGAAGATAGAAGATTTCAAGATTTACGAAATCATTGTAGACCATGAATTAGAAGATGTAGCGGAGATATTTAATAGACTAAACAGTGCAGGAACTAGGATCAGGGAAAGCGATATAATTCGTGCTCTTATTGCTGCAAAACAGCCTGGATGGGCTCGAGACGAATTTGACCCATTTCTAAGAGATCTGACAGAGAAAGGCTTTGAACTTGACCCAGCTATACTTGTCAGAACATTTGCAATTATTGGTGGAGGTTCTGCACGATTGAAAGAGATTCCTGAAGCTTTCTGGGAGCGATCCAGAGAATTTGATGACCGCTGGCAAACAACAAAAGAAGCCATTTCTTTTGTAACAAGAAATTTCTTCCAATACGGGATATTAAATTCAGAATTGTTACCTGCACATAATGTCCTTATTCCTATGTTCGTACTCAGAGCAAGATTTCCGAGTGATTTTCTCTTCAACAAGGCTTTTTGCTGGTTTTTATTGGCAACTCGGGACGGGCGATATAGTGGTTCTGCTCTAACTGTATTAGATCAAGATACAAAGAAAATAAACTTGTCGACATCTTTTGACAATGTCATAAATAGCTTGATTCAACCATTGAGTGCGTCTCCTGAATTTTCCGTGGATGATTATTCTGAAGAGTATACAGAGAGGTTCATGCGTTTGATGCTTTACATCCTAGCGTTCAAAAATGAAGCAAAGGGTTGGATTTATCAGGACATTAGAATAGGCTATGACCGGTCCGATAATGAGCTTAACGAGGGATTCAAACCAGAGTGGCATCACTTCTTCCCTAGAAAAGTTCTGAGAGATCTACACGATGACCCAAAAATCAATGCTCTTGCAAACATTGTAGTCCTCAATGAGAAAGCGAATAGAGCATTCAATTCAAAAGAGCCTAAAGAATATTTAAAGGAACATGGTGTAAAAGAGGAACGCCTAAGAGAACAGTTACTTCCAACAAATCAGGATCTTTGGCGTGTTGATAAATACGGAGATTTCCTTCAAGAGAGAGCTTCAAATCTGGCAAGGGTATCGACAGAATTTATGGAAAGACTCAGAAGGAGTTGAAGGACAGAAAGAGACGGAAGTTATCCCTTGAGGATATAAAGCATTACTGCCAGATTGTCACTACTTTGAAGAAAACAATAGAAATTCAACAGGAGATAGACAGCGTTTATCTTGATATTGAAAAGGAATTGGTTGATTAAGGAAAGGCACGCTGATGGATATGACGGTCCTTAATCAATACTTATTAGCAATTTTAATAATCAGAGTGCTATGATGAACTCTAAGCCTGACAAGATTATCAAGGCAAAAAGGGGGAAGAAAATGGCATGGAGGTGTTTAAATGTTAATGTCAGATAGGGACATTCAAGAAGCAGTGAATTCAAAAGATTTGATAATAAGAAATTTTTCCAAGAAAAGTTTGCAGCCAGCGAGTTATGATATGCGTGTAGGCGAAGAAGCATTTTCAAGCCATGAGAAAGCGAGCATTGAAATTAAATCCACAAGCCCTCTTATAATTAAGCCCGGCGATTTCATCCTTGTCCGCACCTATGAATCAGTCAAATTATCGCCAAAGATTGCGGGGCGAATAGGATTAAGGTCTTTTCACGCAAGGAAAGGTCTGGCTTTATTAGCCGGACCTCAGATAGACCCTGGGTTTGAGGGCGTATTGGTTGTTGGATTGCATAATTTAGATGCCAATGAACTTAAGCTATCTTATAGAGAACCCTTTTGTACGGTTGAGTTTTATAGATTATCTGAACCAGTCAAGCAACCCTACAAAGGAGAATATCAAAGCCAGAATACGATAAGAGAACAGGATAGTACAGCAATAAAGGAGCGAATAGCTGCTTGGGCACCAATAGATGATAGATTAAAAAGATTGGAGGAAAAGGTGGAAAGATTAACAGAAAAGTTTCTCACGCCAAGTGTCTTAACTTCAAGTTATGCAGCGTGTAAGTTTTTCGTTGAGCAAGTTTCTCAGATACCTCAGGTTATAGCTGTTTATATGGGGGTAAGTGAAGGTGTTATCGATCTGTGGACAATAGTTGAAGGCGACCTATACGAAGCTGAGACTTCTATCGCTAAAGTGGAGACAGAGCTTTTGAGGCGTTTTCCTAATTTACTATTCGATTCTTTAGTAGTTCCAAAGAAAGGTCGCGAACTTGATAAGATCATACCTACCAACTATATGGAAATCTATAGAAGAGTGAGGTCTTAATCATGCCAGACTTATCTGAACACAAATATCAAGTAAAACATAATGAAAGATTTCTTGAAAGCTTTTATAAACCAAACACCATCTTTTTAGATTGGGCAGTCACTGTTCTATTTTACCAAGCGGTCCACTTGGTGGAAGCTTTCCTGGCGACAAAAAACCTCCATTCGGGGAACCATGCTGAACGTAATAGAAATGTTGCGAGCTACCTTAGCCCTGTTGCCGAGAATTACCGCATAATGTATTGGGAAAGCCGTAGAGTTAGATATAATATAGAGCGCCCATCGCAGAAGAGATTTGATCAACTTACCCGAGATCACTTTCAGCCACTTCAAACGTATCTGAGTAACAGAATTTCATGAATCTTGGCTTATAAGAATGCCGGGACGTCGCCTAACAGCGGCTAAAAGGCTTTAGTGCTATGCACCTTCACACAAATTGCCCGTCATTTCGTTACTGGCAGGTTCTTTTAGCCGCAAAACGCTATACGAAATCGGCTGGTGAAAATCTAAGAAGGCTAAGCATGAGAGGATTTTGGGGGTGGTGCATTGTAAATAAGAAAGAAAACGCAATTGAAGCGAAACCCAGTTTAGCCTTATTTTTCAAGAATTTCATATACCTCCCTGGCTAATCTTACCTGCTCCTCTTCATTTAAGCTAAGTCCACTTTCCAGGCGATTGATATATTCATTGATTTCAGCGTCTTCCTCCCTTAGCTGGGCTATTTT
>DAOUTC010000123.1 GCA_030626915.1 Dehalococcoidia bacterium | reverse complement strand
GGAGTGTCGGAATTGGCAGACGAGCATGACTTAGGATCATGTGCCGCAAGGCGTGGGGGGTCGAGTCCCCCCTTCCCCACCACTTAGCTTTAATGCAGACCAAAGACTAGAGGAGGTTCAAGCTTCTGGATAAGTATTCTAGTCTTAAGGGGTTCTACTGGGCTAAGGAGAAGATAAGAGAACTCTACCGACAGGAGAGTAAAGAAGAAGCCGCCAGGATACTGGGTAACATCATCTTCAATCTTAAATTGAGCGATGATGGAGAGCTTATAAGGTGGGGCAATACCATGAAACGATGGAGGGAGTCTATCCTGAACCACTTTGATAATGGCACCACTAACGGTTTTACCGAAGGCTGTAATACAAATAGCAAACTGCTAAAGCGGGTTTCTTATGGCTTAAGAAATGTGGAGGTCTACTGGAGAAAGATGCTCCTGGGCTTTGTGCCATCTCCTAGCTGTTTCCACACAATTTGACAAAGAGCCGCTGTTTAAATTGTGGTTGTCCAGCATTGACAGGGATAAGCGAGATCCTCACCTTTCAAGATTTTCTACACCAAGCTCCATCAGAAGGGGCAGACTCCTTCAAGTAAAGAACCTTGCGGTCACAAGTGTGCTAATACGACCATGAGACATATTGAGACTGAAAAGGAGGAGCAGACTAAAGCTCCTCAGAAGTCGGAACTGGGGGCTGTGGATTTGATGGGGAAAGTGCTCTTCGCCAGAATTTCTACGAGAACTGGCTAACCGCAGAGATGGTAGCGGACCATAGTAAGGCGGTAAAGTCGCTAGTGGAAAAGTTAAAAAGGCTAACAAGATAATCAAGGGGCTTACGCAAAGAATGCTTCAGTGAACAAGATCCCTTTCAATTCCCTAGGCTAAGAGAAGACAAAACACCGAAATAGTTCAACTGAGACTCGAGAATGTGAAGCAATTCTAGCTTTTGCTGTCCAGCATGATATAATGCTTTTGCTGGGTGGTAGAGCACGGGCAAGTACCAAGTCACAGATTGGGAAAGCCTGTAACAAAAGTTATGAGAAGTTGAGGAACATTTAGTGAAGATAAAACTGAGTACCGTTGCTAAACCTCATGAGGGGAGTCGCACAGTGATAGAATCCAAAGTTAGCCCTGCCTTCAGGGGCGAGGGAGACGTAGACTATATCTGTGGAGGTTGTGGGACTTTAATTGCTGAGAAGGTACGCCGCGGTCAGGTCAGGAATATTGTTGTCCGTTGTCCGGAGTGTGGACAATACAACGAGTTTCCGTAATAAAGAGCAAGCTATTTCGAGTGCGAAGGAAAATAGAAATATGAAGCAAGAAATGCTAATGCTGGAACCGACATCATATGGGTTAGAGGGGTGTTCATTTCTGCTGTATGATATAGAAATTCGGGGGCATAACGCGATAAAGTTTGAAAGGGGTTTTCGATTAGAATACCCCGACCGAGCTCCATCTGCTGTAGCTTCTGGAACGCGGTTGGCACAGGAGATCAAAGCATCGCTTGCCTCTGCTGAAGGGGGGGATTTTGAGGAGGAGATGGAATCTCTGAGGGGGCGTTTGTGGTTATCATAGACACTGATATATTCATATTGGAGTTTAGATTTCAGCGTGACCATCGGTATTCCATAAACAATCAGTTTCTCTTAACTATTAAGGCTACTGGGGGAGGGATCACTATTTACTCAGTTATGGAATTCCTAGGCAAGATGAGTTTTAACGTGAATCCCGATAGACTGGTAGATTGGCGAAGTTGGTTGCAGGATGCTTACAATCTAACAATCATCTGGCCGGAGGTCCGAGGTATAGATGCAGATGGTTTCATACGCTCTCTTCTATTCAATCGCCCTTTTGTGCGTATGTGCCGAACACCCATTCCATTTGTAGACTGCCTAATTCTGGATTTGGCGGAGCAGGTTGAGGAGGCTCAGGCTCTCATTACTTGGAATGCAAAACATTTTATGGGCAAGACTTTTCTTGCCGTGAAAACTCCGCAGGAGTATTTGACTTCAATTGAGAAGTCCTATCGCTATGGCGACAAGGGCATACCCTTTTGAAGTAGCGCTGAGGAGCGAGGCACTAAGTAACAATGTTGAATGCGAGGCTAAAAGTTCTGTCTATTATCCACTCAAGTCCACCGTTTAGCTTTAATGCAGAGCAAAGACTAGAGGAGGTTCAAACTCCTGGATTATTTAAATCTGACGGCATTTCTACGCCAAAACAAAATTGAGTTTGAATTTCTGGAGAAAAAATCTACCCATCATGCCGCAGAGGCATCCAGGGTTACCGACATACCTCTGGATAAGATTGTAAAAACTCTCGTTTTTGTTAACCAGGATTCAAAGCCATTAATAGCTATAGTGAGAGCTGATTGTAATGTGAGCAGGCACAAGCTTGAATCCTGTTCTCATTCAAAATCAGTGAGACTTGCCTCGGATGAAACTGCAGAAAAGGTTACTGGCTACCCAACTGGAGGCATACCACCTGTGGGGCACAGGAGAAGGCTGCCTGTATATCTGGATCAACAGGCCTTGAACAATGAATACGTCTGGTGTGGTGGTGGGACGAGGGCAAGGTTAGTCAAGCTAAAGGTGCAGGACATCATAAGGTTAGTTGCCCCACAAATATGCGATATATCAGTGTGATGGTATTATCTTTATAGATAACAACATCAACCTGCTCCTTGAGCCAGGGCTCAAGGTCGGTGATGGTTTCATCTACAATTTGAGCTATGTAAGGTTCTTCCTCTGGCAATTGCTTTTTCAGTTGGTCTTAAAGTATAAGAAATATTTAATCCTTAAGCAGCAGAGATTTTTTCTTTAGTGAGTCAGATAAATAGGAGCTTGGAGATAGGATTGTCAGTTTGCTAAACAGCTTCGAGCTAATATACTAGTAAATGGCGAAGGCATTGGACTATAATTAGCCCGATGATTTCAGTTGAGGAAGCCTTAGAGAAGATTCTGAGCTACGTCGAAGTTCTGGAGCCAGAGGAGGAGCCTATCCTGGATTGTTTAGGTCAGGTTCTGGTTGAGGATGTCTATTCCGCTATTGATATTCCTCCACTAGATAATTCTGCCATGGATGGTTTCGCCGTAAGAGCTGAGAATACATGTGACGCAAGCAGGTCGGCCCCGAAGATTTTTCCTGTTATCGGCGAAGTTGCTGCCGGCTCCTTACCTGATAAAGAAGTCAAGCCGGGGACAGCCATTCGCATTATGACGGGAGCACCGTTACCCCAAGGGGCTGACGCTGTGGTGCAATTTGAGGATACTGATGAGTTGGTACGAAAGGCATCTGGAGGTAACTTGTCTCAGATTGGCATATTGCGTCAGGTAGAGAAGGGATTAAATGTTCGACGCAAAGGGGAAGATATTGCCAGGGACGCGCTAATTTTGCACAAGGGAACTGTACTGCGCCCCTCGGAAATAGGTGTGTTGGCTTCCCTGGGACATTCTACTGCTCTGGTTATTCGCCGCCCGGTTGTTTCAG
>DAOUTC010000131.1 GCA_030626915.1 Dehalococcoidia bacterium | reverse complement strand
TTAGCCAGCAAATCTCTATAACTCTCCCAGCAAGCTTTCATTGCCTGTTCAAATTGCTCATGGGCAGAGTCACCTTTTTCCTTGATTTCCGGAGGTTCGATATACTTGGGCTCGTTCTCCCTTACATACCTCTGGCTTCTCTGGCTATAGCTGGCCAATCTATGCCGGACAAGCTCATGAGTTAAAACACGACTAGCCCTGATATAGAAGGTGGCACAAGCATGCTCCACCATTGACTCATGTCCTACCTCTATCCACTTCTGGATGCGGTCAGGCACCGTCCCCACTTTATCCTGGGTGTCCCAGCACAATCTCCCCGCCGTTTCTATCAGCTTCTCAGCCTCAGGAGTAACAGCGAGCAACCTAACTTCTACATCATATCCGTTTATCACCGCTCACCACCTTACGACAGCTTTCTAATATCAATTTCAATTCCGCTATAATGCGAGTCTAACTCTTCCCCTTTTTCTTCTTGGGCTTTTTCACGTTCTTTCTTCCTTTAGTTCCCATCTCTTTCCTCCCTGTTTTAATCTTTTCTACGTTCTACTCCCAAGATGCTTGATGATTTTGTCTACCATTGTACCCCTTGAGACCTTTCAATTCCACTATGGTGCAATTCTAGCAAAGCTAACTATAGCATAGTTTCACCCCTTTGACGCCGAGTAGACAAAGCTGGTAAGCTAGAATGCCTTAAGGAGATACAAAATGTCTGGCAACGTAGAGATGGAGAAAATCGTTTCTTTATGCAAGCGAAGGGGATTTGTTTTTCCCAGCAGCGAAATATATGGTGGCCTGGCTAGCTGCTGGGACTATGGCCCTATGGGAGTGGAGCTTAAACGCAACGTTAAAAATGCCTGGTGGAAAACTATAGTTCAGGAGCGGGATGATGTCGTGGGTATAGACACCAGCATTATGATGCATCCCGGGGTTTGGAAGGCTAGCGGTCACGTCGATAGCTTTACTGACCCACTGGTGGAATGCAAGTCCTGCCATTTCAGGTGGCGAGCCAGCGAAATAAGTAATGAGAAGTGCCCCACGTGTGGTGGTGAACTAACCGAGCCGCGTATGTTTAATTTAATGTTTAAAACCTTTATGGGTCCTGTAGAGGAAGAGGCAAATACCATTTATCTTCGCCCCGAAACTGCTCAGGGCATATTTGTTAACTTTGAAAATGTGCTCACCACTTCCAGGAAAAAACTACCTCTGGGTATTGCCCAGATAGGTAAATCTTTCCGTAATGAGATAACGCCGGGAAACTTTGTCTTCCGGACCCGTGAGTTTGAGCATATGGAACTGGAATACTTCGTCAAGCCAGGGACCGATGAATACTGGCTTGACTATTGGGTGAAGGAAAGATTGGAGTGGTACATCAAACTTGGCATAAGAAAGGAAAATCTACGCCTGCGCCAGCACGGCAAGGAGGAGCTAGCACATTATGCTAAGGATTGCTACGACATCGAGTATCTATTTCCTATGGGCTGGTCAGAATTGGAAGGCATTGCCAATAGGGGTGATTACGACCTGACTCAGCATGCTAAATACAGCGGCAGAGATATGAGTTATTATGATAGTGAAAGCAATGAAAAGTATATTCCCTACATTATCGAGCCATCAGGCGGCGTTGACCGTTCTGTTTTAGCCTTGCTCATCGATGCCTACCATGAGGAGGTAGTTGAGGGAGAAACTAGAGTGGTTTTGCGTCTCCAACCCTCTTTGGCTCCGATGAAAGCAGCCGTCTTGCCTCTGAGTAAGAATGAAAGGTTAACCCCCTTAGCCAAAAAAGTTTATGCCCAATTATGCCCCAGCTTTATGACCTGCTATGATGATTCTCAAAGCATCGGACGGAGATACAGGCGTCAAGATGAAATTGGCACTCCTTTTTGCATTACCATAGATTTTGAATCTCTTGAGGATAACCAGGTTACCATCAGGGAAAGGGATAGCCTGGCACAAATTCGTGTGTCCGTGGAAGAGTTAGAGAAAACCCTGGAGGCTAAACTGAGCGGCGAGCCCTTTGAGACTACTCCACTATGGGCTACAAGACAGAAGTAAGATGGCTCGCGGAGCCTGTCCTGATGGGCCGAAGCTCTGAGTCCTGACGATAGGAAGGAACTGAAGAGGAGATTCTTCGGTCGCTTCGCTCCCTCAGAATGACAACAAGCGAAGGGGCTCAGAGTGACAGGAGGCGAACGGCTTAGAGTGACACCAGCCCCAAATCGGTTAGCCTTAGCTCGGGAATCACGGGCAGAGCCAGGAAGGATAAGATAGAGAAGGGAGCCGGGGGCAGATTGCCCAGACTAGCAGCAGCCTTCTCCAGCCTTTCAAATTGAGCTACAACCACATCCAGAGGCTCAGGGGAAAGTAGACCGGCGATAGGCAAGGGCAGAGAGGCAAGGACTTCGCCGTGGACACAAGCAACTAACCCACCCTGTAATCTGGCTATTTCCTCAATCGCCCTGAGGATATCAAAATCATCAGCGCCCACGGCTATTATATTATGGGAATCGTGAGCCACAGAGGAGGCTAAGGCTCCTCTCTTTAAGCCAAATCCCTTAACCAGCCCCAGGCCAATACTGCCGCTAGCTTTATGCCTTTCCACCACTACAAGCTTTAGAATATCCTTTTCCAGGTCGGGCACAATCGTCCCATCCACGACTTTCACTTTTTCCATCCTCTTCTTGGTAATTATCTGCCCGGGGACGATTTCGATGACAGGATAATCTTCCTCAGTGAGATTGCTTCGCTTCCCTTTCACTGTGCTCAGGGCTTCGGCTCGCAATGACAGGGATTCTACGGTAAGTGGCTTAATGCGCACTGTGCCTGTTAGTTCAAGAGGAATATGCGGCAGGGAAAATAAAGGCTTGCCTTGTTTTGCCACCAGCTTACCTTTATAAAACACCATGTCTATTTCTAGTCTGGAAAGGTCGGTGATAGTGACGAGGTCGGCCAGATAACCTGGAGCGAGAGCACCTCTATCATGAAGACGAAAATGCTCCGCGGTATTAATTGTGGCCATCTGAATCGCTCGCACTGGCTCTAAACCTTCACTAATAGCTTTCCTCACCACAGCATCAATATCACCTTCGCGGAGAAGGTCAGAACAACTGCGATCATCTACTACGAATAGACACCTTTTATAGGTGTTATCAGTAACCAGAGGCAATAGAGTGCTTAAATTCTTCTCGGAAGAGCCTTCTC
>DAOUTC010000169.1 GCA_030626915.1 Dehalococcoidia bacterium | reverse complement strand
GGGCAGCGAGCCAATTTGAGAAGCACAGTCTTAAAAGTTGCCCATCATAGCAGCAAAACATCTACCTCTTCACAATTTCTGGCTGTAGTTGACCCCGAGGTAGCCGTAATTTCAGTAGGGCTAGATAACCCCTTCGGGCATCCCAGCACTGAAGTGGTGGAGAGGTTAGTTGATAGATTGGGTGAGGATAAGGTTTATATTACGTCGGAAAATGGCACTATTGAGTTTATTACCGATGGGAAGAAACTGTGGGTGGAGGCAGAGAGCTAAGAAAGACAGGCTATTTAGGTCTTATATTGACCTTATCTCCTCTTTCATAAACCTTATGTAGGAGACAGCAAAGCAAATAGCTGCCAAAGCAATTATGCTTACTACCTGAGGCCAGACAAGCAAAAGACTCTGGCTGAAGGGAAGAGATGTAAGCATCCTTCCGGCAGTGAGGGTGCTTATCATCAATAGCGCCGGATTAAGGCTACCAAGTTCAGGGGTCAATAAGGCAGTGGTAGCTTCTCCATAAAGAGTACAAGGGGAAATGCGCCCGAGCATACCTTGAATTTCAATGTTTTTAGCTATCATTTCGAGGCTAGAACTTTGGTCGATTGGCATTCTAGCATCAGCAATAGCTCCAGCAATCATAGACATAAAGAAGAAAAAGAATATCCACAATGCTATTGAGGCTAACATAGAGGTAGCCGCCCGGTCAAAGAAAATGGAGAAGAGGATAGACAATGCCATCCAGAAAGCTCCATAAACTATGCTTATCAGGACAAAGGCTATAAGTCTTAAAATTTCTTCTGAATTCGGTGGCACACCGACTATGCGGAGCCCCAGTCCAGCAACAATGGCAATTACGCTCGCTATCATAACGCTTAGGACAGCTAAGCCAGCCAGGAACTTGCCATTTATTACCGAATCTCTGTAGATTGGCTGCGATAAAAGCCGACTCAAGTTGCCGCTAGTCCGCTCGCTGTTTATGGCATCGAAGCCAAAGGCTATGCCTACTATAGGTATAAAAAGAGCGATAAAGAAAAGAAAGGAAGGTAACGTTTTTCCAGAGGCAACGAAAATTTTGAGGAAGACAAACTCAGTAGTCGGAGTTACCACACCCCTTATATTCTGAATAGCTAAATAAACAGCAAATACAGCTGCTAATAAAACTAAGATGAACAGGATACCAAACCTTTTACTACTTAGATAGTCAGCTAGCTCCTTGCGAAACACAGCATACATAGCTAAGCCTCACGGGAGTACTTTTTATAAATTCTTTCCAGGCTATATTCTTCTATTTTCATCCCAAGCAGTGTATCGCCACTATCAACAATCACTTTGGCTATCTGCCCTCTTAAATCCTTATCGCCGTTAATAAGCAGCAAGTCACCGGAAGCTTGCACCTCTACCACCCCTTTAATCCGCTTTATGGAATCAATAAGTTTTGGCCTCAACTGGGCTACCTGGGCCTCAATGCGATATCTTCCAGCAGCCAGGGCCTGCCTTCCCAGGCGGTCTATCTCTCCTTCAGCTACCAGATGTCCCTTGGCTAATATCCCCACTCGAGTACATATTTTTTGAACCTGGTGTAGCTGATGAGAACAGAAAACAACAGTTATTC
>DAOUTC010000024.1 GCA_030626915.1 Dehalococcoidia bacterium | reverse complement strand
TATCCCTTAAATCCTAAGCACAAAATTCTAAATGCTAAACGGTAAACGAAAGTCAAAAAGCAAAAAGCAAGATGCAAAATGACAGAGCAAAAGTTAAAAATCAGTTTAGTAAAGCCCTTTTACATTTTGAATTGTAATTTTAATTTTTCATCTTTGATTCTTGATATTTGTTAGGATTTGTTTAGGATTTGGAGCTTAGATATTAGAATTTTATTGAAGTAGGTCGGGGACAAGCCCCGACCCTACAGACTACAAACTCATAAACCGTAGTGGCGGGGTTCACCCCCGCCTCAAAAGTTGCATTAATTTTATAAGCATGCTAGAATTAATTAAACCTTTAAATCAGTCCAGTGAGGCTGGTAAGGGGAGAGATGTTACAGCAAAATATAATAATAGAACCTCTGAGTGAAACCTCTTGCCAGTTCGCAGGAGGTTTTTTTAATGCCTGAAAAAGTCCTCATGACCTCCGAGGATATAAGTCGGGCTATAGCTCGCATTGCTCACGAGATACTGGAAAGAAATAAAGGTGCCGAAGACATTGTGCTTGTGGGCCTGCGGACCCGGGGAGTGCCTTTAGCCCGAAGGTTAGCAGCTAAAATTCAGAGTTTGGAATCGCTCTCTGTACCTGTGGGGGCTCTGGATTTTGCTCTTTATCGTGACGATATTTCTGAACTGGAGCGCAAACCAGAGCTGCAAGGCACTGATATTCCCACCGACATCATTGATAAACATGTGGTACTGGTTGACGACGTGCTATATACCGGGCGGAGCATCAGGGCAGCTATGGATGCTGT
Organism: Dehalococcoidia bacterium; assembly: GCA_030626915.1. GTDB lineage: Bacteria > Chloroflexota > Dehalococcoidia > GIF9 > AB-539-J10 > JAUWHW01. Next base: position 10,600 of record DAOUTC010000024.1, on the reverse strand, counting down.
CATAGCTCTGGGACGTCCCCAGTCCATCCAGTTGGCTGTGCTGGTGGACCGTGGTCATAGGGAGCTACCCATTCGAGCTGATTATGTGGGTAAGAATATACCCAGCTCCAGAAGTGAGAAGATAAAGGTTCAATTGCAGGAAAGCGATGGTATAGATAAGGTGACAATAAAAGAAAATCAAAATGTAAAAAGCAAAAGGCAAAGGTAATTTTGAATTTTGATTTTTAAGATGAGTGTGGCAAATAGAAGCCTGGTAACCATAGACGATTTATCCAATGGGGAAATCGAGGCGCTGTTTTCCCTGGCAGATGAAATGTCGGATTCAATGAGTCAGCAGTGTAATTTGTGCCAGGGGAAAATTATGGCCAGCCTGTTTTTTGAGCCCAGCACCAGGACGCGGCTGTCCTTTGAGACTGCCATGAACAGGCTGGGTGGGAGGGTCATAAGTGCGGTGGATATAGGTGCCACCTCTCTAGCTAAAGGTGAAAGCATTGCTGATATGGCGAAAGTGGTGGGCAGTTACGCCGACATAATCGTCATCAGGCATCCCTGGGAGGGGGCAGCTAAAGTGGTGGCCAACTATGCTGGAGTTCCGGTGATAAATGCCGGTGACGGAGGTCATGAGCATCCCACTCAAACTTTGTGTGACCTTTATACTCTCAGAAAGGAGAGGCAAAGCATTAAGGGGCTGAGAATTGCCTTGTGGGGGGACTTGAAATACGGACGAACTATACATTCCCTGGCCTATGCGCTGGCCAGGTTCGGTGCTACCATCCTTTTCCATCCCTGCCCCGGGCTGGAGATGCCTGAGCATGTCCTGAGGAAACTGGCTACCAGATACAAAGGTAAGCTGAAAAAGTATGAAGCTCTGGACCGAGTAAGTGAGAAAGGTTTATTTCCTGTAGATGCTATATACGTAACTCCCAGTATTCCGCACCAACTGACCATGATACCTGATATCAGTATCGAGGTGGAGCTGAAGGCCGGGGTTGACGCCCTTTATGTTACCAGGCTGCAGAAAGAAAGGCAGGCACGAGCGGAGGAGCAGGGGATAGATAAGGACTACCCGGTGGTGGATAAGGAACTGCTGAAGAAGAAGAAGTTTAAGAGGACTCTGGTTATGCACCCGCTGCCCCGAGTTGACGAGTTAGCCTATGAGGTGGATGGCGACCCCAGAAGTATGTATTTCAGGCAAGCCGCTCGTGGGGTGCCGGTCAGAATGGCGCTCATAGCCCTGCTGCTAGGAGCTAAGGAAGTTACCATCCCTGAGGAAGATGAGTATTCCTTTGTTCCCTGTGTGGACTATCCTGTTTACCAGCGAGATTCGGGGCTCAGATGCTGTAATCCAAGATGCGTGACAAACCAGGAAACTGAGATGAGGTATATAAAGCCTGAGTTCAAAATAGCCAACCTTAAGCCTTTAACATTGAGTTGCGTCTACTGTGAACATGAAATTCAGCCCGGGTATATCGCTAGCACAGATTGGCATGAAGGGAAGTTGGAGAACAAGAAATATCATAGTAGTAGCAGCAGGTGGATTAGAAAGATTAAGCCAGAAAAGCTGGTTATTTTCGATTCTGAAGCAGAGGCTCAGGCTCGAGGGTTCAAGCCCAGCAGCTACGTTAAATGAAGCATGAGTCTTTTCCCTTGCTTATCCATAATGGCCGCATAATTGACCCCGGCCAGAATATAGACCAGGTTGGTGATTTACTTGTGGCTGACCACAAGATTGTGCGGGTGGGAGGCAGTGTTACCGCTGACCAGGCTAAAAAACTTGATGCCACAGGGCTGGTTGTTTGCCCTGGCTTTATAGACCTTCACTGTCACCTTAGAGAGCCAGGCTTTGAGGATAAGGAGACTATTGCCACGGGAACAAAGGCGGCCGCTATAGGCGGCTTCACCACCGTCTGCTGCATGCCGAACACGGATCCACCCCTGGATAATCGGGCTCGGGTGGATTGGGTGAAAGCAAAAGCCAGCAGGGAGGGTGTTGTTCATGTCCTGCCTATAGGCTGCGTCACCAAAGGGAGGAAAGGCGAGGAAATTTCCCCTATGGCTGAGTTAGCTGAAGCTGGAGTAGTTGGCTTTAGCGATGATGGTGAGCCGGTGTCCAATTTGCAAGTTATGAGGTGTGCTCTGGAGTGTAGCCACAGGCTGGGCTTACCAATTATAGACCACTGTGAGGATAAGGAACTAAGCCGGGGAGGGATTATAAATGAAGGCAGGGTATCTGCCAGGCTGGGATTAAAGGGAATTCCAGCAGCGAGCGAGGAGATAATGGTAGCTCGTGACCTGGCTGTGGCAAAACTAATTGGAGCTAGAATTCATATTGTTCATGTAAGCACCTGTGGCTCCGTGGAGCTTATACGCCAGGCTAAGGAGAAGGGAATTCTGGTTACTGCTGAAGTTACCCCGCACCATCTAACCTTGACTGAGGAGCTTGCCTATGCCAACGCTAAGGTGAATCCACCTCTGCGCACTGAAGATGACATAAAGTGCTTGATTGTGGGTCTCAAGGAGGGGGTAATTGATGCTATTGCTACCGACCATGCTCCACATACCCTGAAGGACAAAAAATGCTATCTAGAGCTAGCTGCCTTTGGCATTAGCGGGTTTGAAACTGCTCTGGGCTGTGTTATGAGCCTGGTGCATAATGGGGAAATAGATTTAAGCACACTGATTTCCAAGCTAAGCTGTGAGCCGGCGAAAATTATTGGCAAAAGTGAATTAGGTACTTTGAAAGCAGGCTCTCCAGCCAACATCACCATATTCGACCCCAATCGAGAATGGGTAGTAAACAGCAGCAGTTTTGCCTCTAAGGGTAAGAATACCCCCTTTGAAGGCTACCAGTTTAAGGGCAAAGTGATGGTCACTATAGTTGATGGCAGGATAGCTTATAGGGACGAGTCCCTGTCCTCTCATGTAATGAAGTCTCTTTTCCTTATAGGAGAGGATGTAGGTGAGGGTGATGAGCGAAGCGAAGAATCTCACCATGACTAAGAAAGCAATTTTGGTTCTGGAAGATGGCTCAGTTTATGAAGGCTATTCTTTTGGTGCTGAGACTATTGCCTGTGGCGAAGTGGTGTTTAACACTGGTATGACTGGCTATCAGGAAATGTTAACTGACCCTTCCTATGCCGGTCAGATTTTAGTGCCCACTTATCCCCTCATGGGCAATTATGGCATAAACGAAACCGATTTCGAGTCCAGGCAAATTCAGGTCAGGGGTTTGGTGGTTAGAGAGTATTGTCTCCAACCCAGCCACTGGCAGAGCAGCACTACTTTACATAAGTTTCTGCAAGAAAATGGCGTTCCCGGCATTAGCGAGATAGATACTCGTGCTTTAACGCGGCACATACGCTCAGGTGGAGTGATGATGGGAGTGATTAGCTCGGAAATGACGGCTGAGGAGGCATTAAAGGAGCTAAAAGCCTCAGCTAAATATGACTCGATTGATTTTGTGCATCAGGTTAGTACTGAAAAGCCCTATGAATGGCAACCTGGTAAGCCTGTCATTGCCAGCCAAAGCTCTGAACCCTCCGCCTCCTGTCATTTTAAGGGAATGGGGCGACCGAAGGGTCTTGCTGCCTGCCTGTCATTGCAAGCTGCTTCGCCTCGTCATTGCGAGGAGCGTAAGCGACGAAGCAATCTTAACATGGTAGTTGTTGATTTAGGCTTGAAATACAGCATGCTGCGTATTTTGAGCCAGCTTGGCTGTCGGGTGATAGTCGTTCCCTGCACTACTTCAGCAGAGGACGTTTTAACCTTAAATCCCGATGGAATTCTTCTCTCACCAGGCCCCGGCAATCCAGCTCTCCTTGATTACATAGTGGAGACAGTGAGAGAACTTCTAGGCAAGAAGCCGATTATGGGCCTTGGACTGGGGCAAAACCTGATGGGACAAGCCCTGGGAGCTAAGAGCTTCAAGCTCAAATTTGGACACCATGGCAGTTATCCAGTTCGTGATTTGGCTACGGGCAAGGTATATATCACGGCTCAAAATCATGGCTATGCCATAGACGCTGATACCTTAAAAGGGGGGCTGGAGGTCAGCCATGTAAACCTGAACGATGGCACGGTGGAAGGTTTGTGGCATCGTGATTTACTCCTTCTATCCGTTCAATACCACCCCGAAGCCTCCCCCGGACCTCAGGATAATATGTATCTATTTGAGAGCTTTCTAGAGATGGTGGAGGGAGGGCAAAGGCAGCGTTGAAATATAAGATGTAATGATGTAATATGTTATAAAGGAGGAGGAAATGAAATTATTGCATCGTACCCAGGTTATGTTGGAGGAGTGGCATTACAAATATTTGAAAAGCGCTGCGGAGCGACAGGGCAGAAGCCTCTCGGAAGTATTGCGGGATATTCTATCCAAATATGTTGATGAGCATGGTACTGGGCCAGGGCGTTTAAAGGAAATTGCTGGGATTGGGGCTGATGAGGAAGCCTCGGGGCGGGACCACGATAGGTGGCTTTATCTGAAAGGTTAACTATATGGAGCCAGTTTTTGTAGATACCGGGACGTGGTATGCTTATATCAATGCCAAAGACCCGGACCATTTCAAGGTGAGGGAATTCCTGGACTCGTTTGAGGAAAAGCTAGTTACCTCCAGCTATATTTTTGATGAGATAATTACCTTAGTTCTTGCCCGTCTGGGACATCAGAAAGCGGTGAAGGTGGGTGAGGTCTTGTTAAACCCGAAAGTAGTAGAGTTAGTGCGAGTAGGAGCGGCAGATGAATGGTCAGCGTGGCAATTGTTTCAACAGCGTTCAGATAAGATGTATAGCTTCACCGATTGTACCAGTTTTGTCCTTATGTGGCGGCTTAAACTTGCTAAGGCATTAACGCTGGATGAACACTTTGCGCAAGAGGGTTTTGAGGTTGTGCCTTAAAAGATTTCTGGAGATGGTGAAAGGAGGTCAAAGATGATTCCAAGAATGCTCAGGGTCACAGGAAGGCAGGCAGGAAAAGCTTTCCTTCAAGCTGGCTGGTATCTGCATCACTCCCGAGGCTCGCATTTTTACTATAAGCATTTAGATTACCCGGGAAAGCAAATCACTTTAGCTACCTATACCGGGGAGGGTATACCGCAGAAGGCACTAAAGAGCATTTTAGAGCAAGCTGAATTAAGTGTAGAAGACTTTATGAAACTACTTTAAAGGGGGTAGAGATGGCTAGAAAATACACCGTAATTCTGGAGCCAAATTACCGTGAGGAGGGCTATACGGTCAGAGTGCCAGCTTTGCCCGGGTGCATTACTTACGGGCAAACCAGGGAAGAAGCTCTGGAAAGGGCCAGAGAGGCCGTAGAAGGTTTCATTGAAGGACTACAGAAGGCGGGTGAGCTGGTTCCTGAGGAGGTTAGTCCTGCAGGATTGGAGACGGTGACAGTATAGGGTGGTGTCATTTGGGAGATTTCTGGAGATGGTGGAGACGTCTTGAGAGCTTTTTAGGAAGTAGGCATGTCTAAAATATCTAAGGTATTGGTTATAGGCTCGGGACCCATAATTATCGGGCAGGCGGCGGAGTTTGATTATTCGGGAACTCAGGCCTGCAGGGCACTGCGGGAAGAGGGCATTACTACAGTGCTGGTGAATTCAAACCCAGCCACCATTATGACCGATGAGGGCATCGCCGATATTGTGTACATTGAGCCGCTCACTGTAGGAGTCCTGGCTCGCATAATTGAAAGGGAACGTCCTGAGGGATTATTGCCCACTCTGGGTGGGCAGACAGGGCTTAACCTGACGGTGGAGTTGGCTGATGCCGGCGTGCTGGATAAATACAATGTGAGGCTTCTGGGCACCCCGGTAGAAACGATAAAGAAAGCTGAGGAGAGGTCTTTATTTAAGAAGCTTCTGATTGATATTGGAGAGCCGGTGCCGCAGAGCGCCACAGTGAAATCGGTGCCGGAAGCCAGGGAGCTGGCGAAATCTATCGGTTTACCCTTAATTATTCGCCCTTCTTATACCTTAGGCGGCACCGGGGGAGGCATTGCCCATACTATGGAGGAGCTTGAGTCTGTAGTTAATAATGGCCTGGACTGCAGCATGAGTCATGAGGTTTTGGTGGAGCGATGTCTTCTGGGTTGGAAGGAAATCGAATATGAGGTTATGCGGGATGCCGCTGACAATTGCATCATCGTTTGCGATATGGAAAACATAGACCCCATGGGGGTGCATACTGGCGATAGCATAGTGATAGCCCCAAGCCAGACGCTTAATGATAAGGAATACCAGATGCTGAGGTCAGCCAGCCTCAGGATTATAAGAGCTTTGGGCATTGAAGGTGGCTGTAATATACAGTTTGCCCTCACTCCCAGTCCGATAGTGGCGGAAAAGTGGGCTCCAGAGCAGAAAAATTCACCCTCACCTGAATCCTCTCCCGTCAAGGGAGAGGCCAGAGGGATTACAAAGAGCGAATACTATGTAATTGAAGTCAACCCGCGGGTTAGTCGCAGCTCAGCTCTGGCCAGCAAAGCTACTGGTTATCCTATTGCCCGGGTGGCGGCTAAAATAGCTATAGGTAAAAGGCTGGATGAGATACCTAACAAAGTTACTGGTAAAACGCTGGCCTTCTTTGAGCCTGCTCTGGATTACTGTGTGGTTAAAATTCCCCGGTGGCCTTTTGATAAATTCGCTTCAGGTGATAGGGATGTGGGCAGCCAGATGAAAGCCACTGGTGAGGTGATGGCAATTGATAGATGCTTTGAAGCCGCTCTGCAGAAGGCAGTCCGCTCTCTGGAATTTGGCAAGCGCACGCTTCTGTGGGAAGACCCGAGCTGGAGCAAGCAGGAGCCTGCTTCCTATCCGCTTCAGCCTGATGACTTAAGGGTATGGGCGATTATGGCGGCTTTAAGACGGGGAACTGTACCGGAGGAACTTTCCCGGCTTACCGGAATAGACCCCTGGTTTATGTATAAACTTCAGAACATTGTTAATATGGAGAAGCGGCTTCTGTCCGAGTCACTGAAGCCTGAGCTTTTATGGCGCGCCAAGCGGCTTGGTTTCTGCGATGAACAGATCGGGACTTTAGCTGATAGGTTACCAGAGCAAGTAAGACAGGTTCGCCATGAGTGGCACATTCATCCGGTATATAAGATGGTGGATACCTGTGCTGCTGAGTTTGAGGCCGAAACTCCTTATTTCTACAGCACCTATGAGAAAGAGAATGAAGCGGCGCCTCTGGAGGGGGAAAAGGCTGTGGTGATTGGCAGCGGCCCCATACGTATTGGGCAAGGAATTGAGTTTGACTATTGCTGCGTTCACTCAGCCTGGGCGCTTCAGGAGGCAGGGGTAAAGAGCATTCTGGTTAATTCCAATCCAGAAACGGTGAGCACCGATTTTGATACTAGCCAGCGTCTTTACTTTGAAGCTTTGGATGAGGAAAGCATTCGTGATATTCTGGAGAATGAGGGTCATTGCCAGCCCTTCCCTTCCTGTCATTCTGAGCCCTTCCCCTCATGTCATTCTGAGCGAGGCGAAGAATCTCACACCGCTCAGGATAAACTCCGCGAAGAATCTCACAGTGCTCAAGGCAGGCTCCGTGAAGCAATCCCTGCCTCTATTGTTCAGTTTGGTGGACAAACAGCCATAAATATGGTGGAACCACTGGCTCGTTGTGGTCTGCCAATACTTGGCTCTGCCTCCGACGCTATAGATATAGCTGAGGACCGGCGTCGTTTTGAGAACTTCCTGGATAGACTGGGCATACCTCAGCCACCGGGGGCGGGCATATTATCTATTAAGGAAGCGATAGCTATAGCCAACTCTTTAGGTTATCCTTTGCTGGTGCGTCCTAGCTATGTCCTTGGTGGTAGGGCTATGGAAATTGTATACGACGAGACAGAGTTAATTCGTTACCTGACCATGGCTTTGGAGCTGGATAAGCAACATCCCGTGCTGGTTGATAAATACTTACAGGGTAAGGAGGTTGAGGTGGATGCTGTTGGTGACGGAGAGGAGGTGCTTATACCGGGGATAATGGAGCATATTGAAAGGGCTGGCGTACATAGTGGCGATTCTATAGCTGTCTATCCCGGGGTGAATCTGAGGGAGGATGAAGTGAATACCATAGTGGATTATGCCACTAGAATTGCTTTAGCTCTGGAGGTCAAGGGTTTGCTAAATATACAAATGGTTATTATGCCAGAAGACGGTTCTTCATCTGTATACGTGCTGGAGGTAAATCCTAGAGCCAGTCGAACGATACCATTTATCTCTAAAGTAACTGGTGTGCCCATGGTGCAAATTGCCACCAAGGTGATGGCTGGCATTAGCCTTAAGGAGCAAGGTTATCGGGGCGGATTACGGAGGAGGCAGAAGTTGGTGGGTATAAAAGCCCCTGTTTTCTCTATGTCCAAGTTGACCGGGGTGGATAATTATCTCGGACCTGAAATGAAATCCACCGGTGAGGTGATGGGAATTGATTACAGTTTTGAGGCTGCTCTGGTTAAGGCGCTTTTAGCCGCTGGTCTGATGCTGCCTCAAAAGGGTGGTTTGCTGCTTAGCATTGCAGATAGAGATAAAGCTGAGTCCGTACCTATGATTAAAAAATTATACTCCCTCCATTATATGCTTTATGCCACGGAAGGAACCGCAGCCATGATTGAATCGCTGGGGTTTCCAGTTAAGATGGTGACTAAAAAGTTGAGTGAGGGACATCCTAACGTGGTAGATGCTATTCACGATGGCTTTGTGGATGGGGTGGTTAATACTGTCACCGGAGGGCGCATGCCGCTGAAAGATGGATTCAATATCAGGCGCGCTACGGCGGAAAAGAGGATACCTTGCTTTACCTCACTGGACACCCTGAGGGTAGCCGTAGAGGCGCTAACAAATGGCAGCCAGGTTTTCAATGTTCAACCACTCAAGGAATATCTAAAAAATCAAAAAGCAAAAGTTAAAAATCAAAATTACAATTCAAAATGCAAAGACGTTTCATTTTGATTTCGTTTAGGATTTACTATGAAACAGTCCCTGTGTACCATAACTTCTAACCTGGAAGTTATGCCTGGTGTGAATCTTATGTGGCTTGAAGCGCCTGATATAGCGGCCACAGCTCAGCCAGGGCAATTTGTTACCGTGAGGTGTGGAGATTTAATATTGCGTCGCCCCTTTAGCATACATCGGGTGGCTATTGCGAGCCAAAGTCCTGAGCCCTTCGCTTCCTGTCATTCTGAGGGAGGGGAGCGACCGAAGAATCTCGCTCAGTGTAAATTCCGCGAAGGGGCAGCGAAGCAATCTCAGATCGCTCTCCTGTTCAGAGTGCTAGGTAAAGGGACCCTCTGGCTGTCGCGGCGCCGGGAGGGTGACAAGATAGACCTTCTGGGGCCTCTGGGTAAGTGGTTTAGTATCCCATCTGTCATTGCGAGGTGCGAAGTGCCGAGGCAATCTAGGAATTTGCTACTGGTGGCTGGTGGCATTGGCGTTGCTCCACTTGTTTTTTTGCTGCAGCGTGCTTTACCTCAGCACCAGGTAATCTTAATTTATGGAGCCAGCACGGCTAAAGAACTTTACCCCTTCTCATCATTGCCCGGTGGAGTTCAATTTGTTCCTGTTACGGAGGATGGCAGCAGGGGCAGGAAGGGATTGGCAAGCGATATAGTGCCTGAATTCCTGGATTGGGCTGACCAGATATATGCTTGCGGGCCTGTGGGTATGTATAGGGCAATGGCCCTCACCCTTAATCCCTCTCCCTTGAAGGGAGAGGAAAAAGGAGAGGGTGAAAAGCGAAGCAATCTCAAATGCCAGGTTTCTCTGGAGGTAAGAATAGGATGTGGCATAGGGGCTTGCTATGGGTGTAGTATAAATACCAGGAAGGGATTAAAGAAGGTGTGTTGTGATGGGCCGGTGTTCGAAATAGATGATATTCTATGGGAGGAGGTGAAAATATGAACACTCACCATGTCATTGCGAACGAAGTGAAGCAACCTCTCTCGCTCCACCATGTCGTTGCGAACGAAGTGAAGCAATCTGTCTCGTTCCACCGTGTCGTTGCGAACGAAGTGAAGCAATCTCTCAAGGAGGTATAGAAGTATGATGGTAGTAACTGAAGACATCACATTTCAAACCAAGGGGAACTGCGACATTATTGACATAACACCCCAGGTGGCAAAAAAAGTGGAGGAATCAAGAGTAAGCAATGGGATAGTAACCCTGTTTGTATGTGGCTCAACAGCAGGCATAACCACTATTGAGTATGAATCAGGGCTGCTCAAGGATTTCAAAGATATGTGGAATAGGGTGATACCTCAAAGTATTCCCTATGAGCACAATAAGACCTGGGGAGATGGGAATGGCCATTCCCATGTGTGTGCCTCTATGCTTGGGGCTTCACTGACTATACCCTTTGTAAACAAAAGGTTAACCCTGGGCACCTGGCAGCAGATAGTGTTCATTGATTTTGATAACCGCCCCAGGTCCAGGAAAATGGTGCTCCAGATCATGGGTGAGTAGCATCAGCAATGCTCCACGCTGCCGTTGCGGGATGTAGCTGAAGGGTCGGGGCTTGCCCCCGACCAACTTCAATAAAATTCTAATATCTAAGCTCCAAATCCTAAACAAATTCAAATTTCCAAATCCAAATAGCAAAACTC
>DAOUTC010000117.1 GCA_030626915.1 Dehalococcoidia bacterium | reverse complement strand
GCTGACATCTTTACTGCAATCGAGCAGATAGAAAATTTACAAGGTGGACTTGTCGTCTGCGCTGCAGGACAGACCATAGCCTCCGTGCCACTGCCCATCGCTGGATTGCTCTCCCCCGAGCCTCTGAAAACAGTGGTAGTTCAATTTGAACAACTAGAAGAAGCTGCTGCAAGTTTAGGCAATTTGCCTGCTGCACCATTTTCCATCCTTTCCTTCCTCGCCTTACCGGTAATTCCCGAATTGAGATTGACCGATTTGGGATTGGTGGATGTCGCATCGTTTAAGCTGATGAAGTAGCCTGACGTAGAGCAGTCTTATTTCTGCCTTGTTGCCCATAGGGAAGAGACATCAAAAGGTTCACCGCTCAGCTTAGCTCGCAAAGTTTTCTCAAGCTCTCCTATAGGCACCCTGATTTGTGCCAGACTATCCCTATCTCGAATGGTGACCTGGCGGTCCTCCAGAGACTGAAAATCTATGGTAACACAGAATGGCGTGCCAACTTCGTCCTGACGCCGATATCTTCGCCCAATGCTCTGAGAATCATCATACCAGGTCATGAAGTTAGGGCGCAGCTGCTTATGAATTTCCCTGGCTAGAGGAGTTAACTTTTCGTTCCTGCTCAAAGGTAGAACAGCCACCTTTATGGGTGCTAAAGAAGGACAAAGACGTAAAACCACCCTTGTTTCCCCCTCCACCGTTTCCTCTTGATAGGCATCAATGAGGAAAGCCAAGAAAGAACGTTCAACACCAGCTGAAGGCTCAATAATGTAAGGAATATAACGTTGCCCGCTCTCATTGTCATAATAGCTGAGGTCCCTACCACTGCATTCGGCATGCTGAGTTAGGTCATAATCTCCGCGATTGGCAATACCCTCTAGCTCTGACCATCCCATGGGAAATGAATACTCAATGTCATAACAATCTTCAGCATAATGAGCTAGCTCTTCTTTGCCATGCTGCCGCAAGCGGAGATTTTCCTTATCGATGCCAAGGGTAACATACCAGTTAAATCGTTCTCTTACCCAATAATCAAACCAATACTTAGCTGTATCCGGCTTTACGAAATATTCCAGCTCCATATGCTCAAACTCTCTAGTCCTGAAGATAAAATTGCCCGGGGTAATCTCATTACGGAACGATTTACCAATTTGAGCACTGCCCAAAGGTAGTTTCTTCCTCGAAATGGTTACAGCATTCTCAAAATTGACAAACATCCCTTGAGCAGTCTCAGGACGGAGGTAAATAGTGCCTGCCTCATCCTCAACAGGACCCATAAGCGTTTTAAACATCAGATTAAACATACGGGGCTCAGTTAGCTCCCCTCCACACTTGGGACACTTATTACTATCTACCTCGGTAGCCCTCCACCTCAGATGACATGACTTACACTCCACCAAGGGGTCAGTGAAACTAGCGACGTGTCCGCTTGCCTCCCAGACTTTCGGATGCATCATGATGCTCGTCTCCAGACCAACCACATCCTCTCGCTCTTGGACAATAGTCCTCCACCAGGCATCCTTAATATTACGTTTTAGCTCCACCCCCATAGGTCCATAATCCCAGCAACTGGCCAAACCACCATAAATTTCGCTGCTGGGAAAGACGAAGCCCCTTCGCTTGCACAAAGAGACAATCTTCTCCATACTCACATTGCTACTCATTTCACTCCTGAATTATGTAGCTTACCAATTTTGTTCACAAGCGTCAAAGGAGGCAACCTGTGTTACAAAGGTTAACGAAAGCAAAGATTTCCCTTCCACTGACCGTATAAGATAATATAATAGCGCTAACATTAATGGATATCGGGCTTTGCATAAATTATTAATTAAGCGGAGTACTAACTAGCAAGAATAGGGAAAAGGTTATGGAAAAGGTGAAGCTGTTTTTTAACCCTGGCAGTGTAGCTCTGGTGGGGGCTACAGATAGAGAAGGCACAGTAGGAAAAATAATTCTAGAAAATCTATTGCTGGCCAAGGATAAACGGAAAATATATCCCGTAAACCCCAATCGAGAAAAGGTACTCAATATAGAATGCTATCCTGACATAGGTTCATTACCTGAACCTCCCAGTCTTGCTATCATTGTTACACCTGCTGAGGGCGTTCCTGATTTAGTCGAAGAAATTGCCAAAGCCGGTGTCAAATCTATCATCATCATCTCTGCTGGTTTTAAAGAAATAGGAGCCGAGGGAAAAGCGCGTGAAGATAAAATAGCAGATATAGTCAGCAAATATAATATTAGGGTAATGGGACCTAATTGCATGGGTGTAATTAGACCTAGCGCTAATTTGAATACAACATTCACTACCAGAATGCCTGAACCTGGACATGTGGCTTTCTTGTCACAAAGCGGCGCACTAGGCTCCGCTGTCCTCGATTGGGCAATCAGTAAAGGCATTGGTTTTAGTGCCTTTGTTTCGCTGGGTTCCATGCTAGATATCAATTTCGGTGACTTAATAGATTACTTTGGTGAGGATCCTGAGACCAGAAGCATAATTATATACTTAGAATCCATAGGAAACGCCAAGAAATTTATGAGCGCTGCTAGAGGTTTCGCTAGAACAAAGCCGATAATCGTACTAAAGCCGGGAAAGTTTGAAGAAAGCGCAAAGGCAGCCAAGTCCCACACAGGAGCTATGGTACGAGAAGATTCGTACTACGATGCTATTTTCCGTAGAGCTGGTGTCGTGAGGGTAGAAGAAATCGAGGACCTTTTCAACTGCGCTTCTATACTGAACACCACTCAGCTACCTAAAGGACCAAATTTAGCTATAGTAACCAACGCTGGTGGCCCAGCAGTGCTAGCCACGGATACCCTGATAGGCAGAGGCGGTAAGTTAGCTCAGCTCAGCGAGGAAACCCTTACCAATTTGAATGGGTTCTTACCCCCCAATTGGAGTAAATCTAATCCTGTTGACATTCTTGGAGATTCAGATTCCCAAAGATATACGAAAACTATCGGGGTTATCGTTAAAGACCCTGGAGTTGATGGCGTCATAGCTATATATACGCCGCAAGGTGGAGCTGGGCCCATTGAAGCAGCAAAGGCTATTATCAAGCACGCTAAAAGTAATAAGCCTATTCTGACTACCTGGATGGGCGATGAAGAAGTAGCTAAGGCAAGACAGTTATTCTACCAGAGCAAAATCCCCACTTATGAATTCCCCGAAGAAGCAATTAGAACATATTTATATATGTATCAGTATGCTCGTAATCTGGAGTCATTATATGAAACCCCTGAAGAATTACCACTCGACACGGGACCTTCTAAAAACTATCTAAAAACACTCATCCGCAAGGCAGTGAAGGCGGGGAGAACAGTTTTGACTGAGGAAAACTCAAAAAAGTTCCTGACAACATATGGAATCTCAGCGGCCACTGCACATGTAGCTAAAGATGCTAAAGATGCTGCCAGGATAGCGTCACAAGGTGGTTATCCAGTGGTAATGAAGATATCCTCTCCCGACATAGTCCATAAATCAGATGTCGGAGGAGTCATGCTAAACATTTCCTCCGCTGACGAAGTAAAAAAGGCATTCAATGAAATAGTGGAAAATGCCAAGAAGTTCAAACCTGACGCTGAGGTCGAAGGGGTTACTGTACAGAAGATGATTACAAATTATGATTATGAACTTATTGTTGGCAGCAAAAAGGACCTAATTTTTGGTCCCGTAATAATGTTTGGCCTCGGAGGGATAGAGGC
>DAOUTC010000099.1 GCA_030626915.1 Dehalococcoidia bacterium | reverse complement strand
TGTCTAAAGTGTCCACTATCTATCTGAATTAGACCAGCTAAAAGCTCAAACCCAACCACTGCAGTATAGACCGCAAGCCGAAGTATCCCAGGTAAGCCAGAATCATGTTTTTGACTGTCCTCCCTGCCCAGGTCAGAAGGAAAAATCTGGTTAGACCAAAGCGGAGCATGCCCATAAACACTGCGAAGAGGTAATACACCGGGTTTAAAATGGACGCCATGAAGAAAACAGTTTTAGAGCCATGGTGGTGTAACATATTGGTAAACCGAGTATAAAGAGCACTGTTGTTGTCTCGGAGTAATCCCCTACCACCATAGCCAGTAAAATAGGCACCGACTGCACCTGTAGCCTCAGCAATTCCCGCTACAGCGCCAACTATGGCTGGATTTAATATTCCGCCTAAGGTGAATGTAAGAATCATGCCCAAGCCAGGCATAACCAGAGTTCCGCTAGTAAAGATGTTGATGAGGAAGCAACCAAGATAACCCCAGCTCTGTATCTGAGCCAAATATCCTCGATGACGAATAATAACAATACAGAGAGCTATAGTGAGTGTGAGAGAAAATCCACTTATCAGGATTTCTCGCTTAGTTGGTCTCCTCTTCACAGCCTTACATTATACAAGAAAAAATAGGAATTGTACCCGTTCATATGATTGATGCCACCATCTCTACCATTACCTGAGATTGCTTCGGCACTGACGTGCCTCGCAATGACAAAAGGTGATATCATACCGACTCAAACCTGGCAACCTCACTCCGTAGTGGCGGGGTTTATCCCCGCCTTGTGGTTGGAGACGAGCCCCAACCCTACAAAGTTGCTCGCTATGACAAAAGGAATAAAAGGTTCAGAGTCAGAATAACAGTTGAGTTGCTAAGTGACTTCGTTTACACCCCCACCCCAGCAGTCTTCGTAGCAGTGAAACTCAAGTTGTCATCTTGCAGGCCAATGGTTATAGCATCCCCCTCTTTGAATTCGCCCTGCAATATCCTGGTCGATAATGGATTTTCCACATACTTCTGAATGGCCCGACGCAGGGGACGAGCCCCATATACCGGGTCATAGCCCCTTTTTACCAGCCAAGCTTTGGCTTCATCATTAACCTCAAGTTTGATATTCCGTTCAGCCAATCTCTTCTCCACCTCGCAAATAAGCAAGTCAACGATGCTCTTCAAGTGCTCCCCAGTCAAAGGATGGAATATGATGACATCGTCTATTCTATTAAGCAACTCAGGGCGAAAAGTTTGCTTCAAAGCACCTTCTACAGTTTTCCTCATTCTCTGTTCATCAGCTTCATCTCTGTGGCCAAAGCCGATGGCTTGACGCTGAAATTCCTCAGTACCCAAGTTGCTGGTCATAATCACTACCGTGTTCTTAAAATCTACCGTCCTACCATGCCCATCAGTAAGCCTGCCATCCTCTAGTAATTGTAGTAGTATGTTAAATACATCGGGGTGGGCTTTCTCCACCTCATCGAAGAGAATAACTCTGTAAGGGCGGCGCCTCACCGCCTCAGTTAACTGACCGCCCTCCTCATACCCTACATATCCAGGTGGTGCGCCAACAAGCCGAGATACAGTATGCTTTTCCATATATTCCGACATATCTAACCTTACAATGGCATCTTCATCATCGAAGAGAAATTGCGCTAAAACTCGAGCCAGCTCTGTCTTACCTACGCCGGTTGGGCCAAGGAAGATAAAGCTACCGATGGGACGCTTGGGGTCTTTAAGTCCGGCTCGGCCGCGTCGTATAGCTTCGGAGACTGCTGTTACTGCCTCTGCTTGATTTACTATCCTCTGGTGAAGCCTTTCTTCCATGTGGACCAATTTGTCGCTTTCAGCCTCAAGCATTCGAGAAACAGGGATGCCCGTCCACTGAGAGACCATTTGAGCCACATCCTCCTCGTCCACCACGCCATCAATTTTCTTTTCCTGTTGCCATTGAAGCTTGGCACTATTGTATTCTTGTTCTAACCTTAATCTTTCTGCTTTCAGCTCCGCAGCCCTTTGATAATCTCCTCGCTGTGAAGCAGCTTCCTCTTCATCACGCAGATGTTTCATTTCTCGATCCAGTTTCTTAACTCCCTCCGGGGCACTTTCCATATCAATACGCAGCTTGCTAGCTGCCTCATCAATCAGGTCAACTGCCTTATCAGGCAAGAATCTATCCGAGATATACCTCTGAGATAGCTTGGCAGCGGCTACCAGAGCTGAGTCAGTGATTTTTATCTTATGATGCGCTTCATACCTGGGACGAAGTCCTCTAAGCATCTCTACGGTTGTATCTACGCTGGGTTCGCTAATAAAGACAGGCTGGAACCTCCTGGCCAATGCTGCGTCCTTCTCAATGCGTTTTCGATATTCATCCAGTGTAGTAGCTCCAATGCATTGGAGTTCACCTCTAGCCAGCGCTGGCTTGAGCATATTGCTGGCATCAACTGCCCCCTCAGCAGCTCCAGCCCCTACCACAGTATGAAGCTCATCAATGAACAAGACGACCTCTCCACTTGCCTGGCGAACTTCGTCTAAGACCGCCTTTAACCTCTCTTCAAACTCCCCCCTGAACTTGCTTCCTGCCACTAACGCTCCCATATCCAGGGCAATTACCCTCTTCCCTTTAAGAGAATCAGGGGCATCTTCGGAGGCAATCTTCTGGGCTAAGCCCTCAGCGATGGCTGTCTTGCCTACACCGGCATCACCAATAAGCACAGGATTATTCTTGGTGCGCCGCGAGAGTATCTGTATTACACGCTTGACTTCTTCCTCCCTGCCAATCACCGGGTCAAGCTTACCTTGACTGGCTAGCGCGGTAAGGTCATGTCCATATTTTTCCAAAGAGCGATATTTACTTTCCGCATGTTGGTCAGTAACTCTATGAGCACCACGAATCTTACGCAAAGCTTGATAGATTTTTTCTTGATTAACGCCAAATTGGGCTAAAATTGCAGCCGCTTCGCCTCTGGTCTCACCAGCAATAGCAATAAGCAGGTGCTCAGTGCTGACAAACTCATCTTTAAATCTGTCAGCCTCCTGGCGAGCATTTTGCATCAAGCGAGGAATACGTGGAGTAGCATAAATTTGTGCTCCCTCATAAGCCACTTTAGGGAAGCCTTCCAACGTTGCTTCCACTCGCCTTTTCACTGCTTCCACATCCACACTTAGCTCCCGTAATATATCCTGAGCTATACCTCCCGGCTGCTCCAGCAAAGCTAATAAGATGTGCTCCACATCCCACTGATTGTGATGAAAGCGGCGGACTAGCTCTTGCGATGCTGCTAAAACCTCTTGGGCTTGTTCAGTAAATTTTTCCGGTGTCATAGCTTATTCCTCCTTATACTCTATATCTGACTCTATATTAGTTTCCATAAAGTGTTCCAGCCTGGCTTCCATTTCCTCCACTCGATGTTGCATCTCTTTCATCCTTTGCATCAAACCCAAAGCAACCTCTATACCTGCCAGGTTAATCCCCAAATCACCCATAAGTTTCTTAATGCAGCATAAGCGGTCAACGTCATCTTGTGAATAGAGGCGTATGTTGCCCTCTGAGCGACACGGCTGTATTAATCCTAACCTTTCATAATAACGCAAGGTATGGGGTTCTATACCCACCATCTTAGCAGCAATACTTATGACATATCTCGGTTCCGAATTTGAAGCCATCACCGGCCTCGGTTTAAGCAGATTGGAGAAGATTTCATAAATTCCATTTATTTCCCGAAACTTATCTTCAACCTCCGTGGCATTCTTATTTACCTTTAATATTTGATAATAGTCCTTTTGTCAAATATTTTCAAGAAACTTGACAAAATTGTTTAAGTTTTCTATAATACCTATTAATCTGAGGGTGGGAAGTCTGCACAAATAAATTTAAATCTTAAAGGAGGTGAAGCATGAGTATAATGAGACGCGAACCTTTCTCGGAATTGATGAGCCTGAGGCAGGCGATGGACAAACTATTTGAGGACAGCTTTGTTCGTCCCTCCCGTTTTCTGGCTGCTTTTGGTGAGACAGCAGCACCAGCCATAGATGCCTACCAGACTCCTAACGAAGTGGTGGTGAAGGCAGCTATGCCCGGTGTCAATCCAGAGGATATTAATATCGATATCACTGGCGATACCTTAACCATCAAGGGAGAGACCAAAACCGAGGAGGAAATCAAGAAGGAGGATTACTTATACCAGGAAAGACGCTATGGTGGCTTTTCACGCAGTTTAGTTCTCCCCAGCGGCCTTCGGGCAGACAAAGCCGAAGCTAACCTAGAAAATGGCATTCTAACTCTCACCATACCCAAAGCTGAGGAAGCTAAACCCAAAACAATCAAGATTAAAGCCAAAGAGAAGAAATGATTACCAGAGAGCCCCACTCTCAGAGCGCCGCAATTAGACCAGCCGCCTTAAAATTCTGATTGTAGCTTCCCAGCCAATATGCTTTAGTTTACTCCCTATCGTATGGGAGCATTTATTTTGTCATTGCGAGGCACTTCAGTGCTAAAGCAATCTCGTAGGGTTGGGGCTTGTTCCCAACCGACTTCAATAAAATTCTAATATCTAAGCTCCAAATCCTAAACAAATTCAAATTTCCAAATCCAAATAGCAAAACTCACTTTGTTTTGAATTTTTGTTATTAGTGCTTTGATATTGTTTAGCATTTAGAATTTTGTGCTTAGGATTTAAGG
>DAOUTC010000017.1 GCA_030626915.1 Dehalococcoidia bacterium | reverse complement strand
TATATTCCAAATACTGAAGAACAGAAAAGAGAAATGCTGAAGGAGATTGGCGTTTCTTCTTTTGAGGATTTAATTAAAAGCGTTCCACAAGAAGTTCGTTTTAAAGGAAGATTAAATATTCCGGAAGCAATTTCCGAAACTGAATTAGAAGAAAAGATTTACAAGATTGCCAGGAAAAACTCAGATTTTTTCTTAATGAAACCCCTTATTGGAGCAGGTGCTTATAGACATCATGTTCCTGAGGCAGAGAAATTTCTGTTGCAGAGAGAAGAATTCTGGACCAGCTATACGCCATATCAACCTGAGCTTAGTCAAGGCACCCTGCAGACAATGTTTGAGTTTCAGACATATCTGGCCAGGCTTACCAAAATGGAGGTAACAATACCTTCCCTCTATGATGGTGCTTCTGCAACTGCAGAAGCTGTATTAATGTCTTTAAGGTTAACACATAGAAATAAAATTATTATCTCGGCATCACTTCATCCTCACTATAGAGAAACTGTTAAAACATATGTATCGCCACACGGGGCAGAAATTGTTGAATTGCCGTATAAAAACGCTTTGCTTGATATTGAGAAGCTAAAGGAATTAGTTGATGATGATGTAGCTACTGTTATTGTTCAAAGTCCTAATTTTTTTGGCGGAATAGAGAATCTGGCTGAAATCTCTGAGGTTGTTCATTCCAAAAATGCCTTATTGATAAATACGATTGCTGAAAGCATGTCATTGGGAGTTTTAAGAGCCCCCGGGGAAATGGGGGCTGATATCGTAGCCGGGGAGGCTCAATCATTTGGCATGGACCTAAATTATGGGGGTCCTTATAATGGTTACCTAGCGACAAAAAGACAATTTCTCAGGCAGCTTCCAGGAAGAATTGTAGGTGAGACAGTAGATGTGGACGGTAAACGTGTTTTCGTGATGACACAGCGTGCCCGAGAGCAGGATATAAGAAGGGAGAAAGCAACCTCTAATATTTGTAGTAATCATGGTTTAAATATTCTGGCCTCCAATATTTATCTTTCTCTTATGGGAACAGAAGGGCTTTATAAAATTTCCCTTCTTAATACAAAAGCTGCTCATTATCTGGAAAATTTGTTATTGAAATCCAGGAAGTTTGAAAAGGTTTTTGACTATCCCTTCTATAATGAGTTTTTGTTGAAGAGCAAAAATAATGTGTCTACTGTAAGTGAAAAACTGTTAGAAAACGATTTCATTCCACCTCTGGAGATAAGTAAGTTCTATAAGGAGGAAGAGTTCAAGGATGTTTTGCTTTTTGCTGTAACAGAGGTATTGAGTAGAGAAGATTTAAACCGGGTGGCCGAAGTTCTTTCGGAATAAAGGGGAATAAATATGAAATTAATATTTGAAAAAAGTGCAAAGGGTAGAGATGGTTATTCTTTACCCGTAGATTTATTTGATGAGGTAGATATCAAGGATTGTATACCTGCTTATGCTACTCTCGCTACTAGAAAAGCTCTTAGTGAAGTTTCCGAAGTGGATGTTGTTCGACATTTCACGAAGCTTTCCAAGTTTAATTATGGCGTTGATGATGGCTTATACCCACTAGGGTCGTGTACTATGAAATATAATCCGAAAGTTAATGAGAAGCTGGCATCACTTGATAACTTTATATATGCACATCCGTTAGCTCCTGAAGAGACTGTTCAAGGTTGTCTGGAAATTATGCATGAGTTAAATAAGCTACTTTGCGAAATAACAGGCGTAGACCAATATACTATGGCTCCTGCCGCTGGGGCACATGGTGAATTAACTGGCGTTCTCATTATGAGAAAGTATTTTGTGGAACATGGTGAGAAAAGGCATAAGATGTTAGTGCCTGATTCTGCCCATGGTACCAATCCTGCTAGTTGTACCATGGGTGGCTTTGAAATGGTAGAAGTAAAATCAAATGAAAGAGGCGCGGTTGATATTGAGCAGCTTGATAAACTGATGGATGAAGATACTGCTGGATTGTATCTGACAAATCCTAATACAGTGGGGTTATATGATGATAGGATACGAGATATTGAGGAAATTGTGCATGGTAGGGGTGGACTGCTTTATTATGATGGTGCAAATCTTAATGCTTCGTTTGGTATTGTAAGGCCGGGGGATGCCGGTTTTGATATAATCCATCTTAATCTGCACAAAACATTTTCTACCCCACATGGAGGTGGTGGGCCAGGTGCAGGAGTTATAGGGGTAAAGAAATCTCTTATTCCCTATCTTCCTACACCTATAGTTACCTTTGACGGTAAAAAGTACCATCTATCAGACGTAGGAGAAAAAAGCATTGGTATGATAAGAGCATTCTGGGGTAATTTTCCTGTGTTGGCTAAGACTTACGCCTGGATTCTTTCCATGGGACCAGACGGGCTCTGTAATGTTTCTGAAACAAGTGTTATCAATGCCAACTATGTGCTGGCTAAGTTAAAGAAATATTATAGGCCGGCATATGCTCGCTATTGTGGACATGAGTGTGTTCTTACAGGGAGGGATTATAAAAAGTATGGGATAAAAACTTTAGATATAGCCAAGAGATTAATGGATTATGGTTTTCACCCGCCAACAATTTATTTCCCCCATTTTGAGCCTTATGCTAAGGAATCAATAATGGTAGAACCACCTGAGTGCGAAAGTAAGGAAGTACTTGATGAATTTATTAACGCCATGATTAAAATTTCCAATGAGGCAGAGACAAATCCGGAATTATTAAAAGATGCTCCTCATAATACTCTTATAAGAAGAACAGATGATGTACTGGCAGCAAGAAGACCAATCTTGAATTATGACGATGAATTGAAACTTAGAGACGAAGATATTGATTTTTAGTTGAGAGGTGAATAGGAAAAAAATAGAAGCAAACTAGGATGCAAGGAAGTTCTCCAAATGTGGGTTGCAAAGGTGGGAGGTAAATATGGCTGACATTTGTCCTTTCCGGGGCGTGCACTATAATCAACGGCTGGTTAAGGATCTCTCTAGAGTGCTTTGTTCTCCTTCCGATATTATTACTCCTAAGTTGCAACAAGAGCTCTATCGTCGCAGTGAATATAACTTTGTTCGTTTGGATGCTTGCCTTGAGGCAGCCGATGATAAGTGCGAGGATTCAAAGTGGCAGCGAGCTGCGGCTACTATGGAGGACTGGCTAGATAAGGGGATTCTTCAGATTGATGAGGTACCAGCTATCTATCTCCATGACTATTACTTTACCTATCTGGGTAAGGAATACATGCGTCGCGGCATAATCGCTATAGTTCGGCTGGAGGGATGGGATAGGATGGTTATACGGCGTCACGAAAATATCATCCCTGAACTCAAGAAAGCACGGTTGTGTCAGTTAAGAAATATGAAAGCGAATACCAGTCCGTTACTGGCTCTGTTTAAGGACCGGAAGGGGTGTGTCTCTTCGTTGTTATCTACGGAGAAGTTGGGTAAGCCCATGATTAGCTTGAGCAGTAATGCTGGTGTTAGACATAAATTTTGGTCTATTACTGACCCCAAACTTATCAGTCAGATACGCAGTAGCCTGGCCGAGGAACCGCTTTATATAGCTGACGGCCATCACCGTTATGATAGTGCTCTTACTTTACAGGCTGAGAGATATGCCTCATGTCCATCAGCTTCTAAAGATGATGCCTTCAATTTTGTAATGATGACACTATCGTCAGTTTTGGACTCGGGGCTGATTGTCCGGCCATTCCACCGCCTGGTACGTGGCATACCGGAGTCAGTTTTGAGTGGACTACTCACCAAGCTTAGGACATTCTTTGAGGTAGAGGAGTGGCCACTGGATATGCCGCATGTCTGGCAGAAAGTGGATAGTTTATTAACCAGTAGGGACCCGGATAAGCCCGATGAGGTTGCTATGGTTCTTTTTGGTTTAGCTAGTGACAGGCTTTTTGTGCTCAGGGTACGTGACTTTGCTCCTGCTATCAGTGTGATGCCTGCTTCTCAATCTGAGACATACAAAAGACTTGACGTTAGCGTTGCTGAGCACATCATAATCGAGAAGTTACTTCAGATAACCGGTAGCAGGAAGGGGAAATTGCTTGCTTTCAGTAATGAAAGAGCCGATGCGGTAAAAAAGGTTTTGAAGCATGAATATCAGCTAGTCCTTCTCCTGAAAGCAACCAGGATGGAGCAAATCATAAACATTGCTGATAGGGGTGAAACGATGCCTGAGAAATCAACTCGCTTCTACCCCAAAGCGCCCACTGGTTTCGTCTTCTACCGGTTGGTGTAAAGAAGCCTATTTCTTGACCGAAGGATTATTCACCGCATATTTGGGTGGTTTTCCATTGAGCAGGTCAACAATCTGCTTGGCTACAATGGTAGCGGCTGCAATCTGAGCTTCAGTGGTGGAGGCCGCTATATGAGGCGTGGTGATTACATTCTCATATTTAAGCAAGACACAATCGTTAGCTGGCTCCTTACAATAGACGTCAATTGCGGCTCCGGCGATTCTCTTTTCCTCTATTGCTTTAGCCAGTGCCTTTTCATCAATCAATGCTCCACGGGCACAGTTAATGATGCGAACTGTTGGCTTGACCAAAGCCAGCTCTTTAGCTCCGATTAGCCCCTTGGTTGATGGCGTTAATGTCAGATGGAGGGTGATGAAGTCTGATTCCTTTAACAGCTTTTTCAGGGAAACAAGCTTCACTTGCAGGTTACGTGCATAGTCAATAGAAACGAAAGGGTCATGGGCGATGACTTTCATTTCAAAGGCCTGAGCGCGGCTGGCCACCTCTTTCCCTATTTTGCCTAGGCCGATTATACCCAAGGTCTTGCCTCTGAGTTCTGTGCCTACAAATTCACTTTTTGCCCATATTCCAGACTTGAGCTTATCATTTGCCTCAGGAATATGACGAATCAAAGCTAGCATCAACCCAAAAACATGTTCGGCAACAGCAATAGTACTACATGTCGGCGCGTTTACCACCAGGATGCCTTGTCTCGTTGCCTCTTTTACATCAATATTGTCCACGCCAATGCCGGCCCGGGCAATTACCTTAAGGTCCTTGCCCGCCCTTATAACCTCAGCTGGAACCTTAGTCTGGCTGCGCACTATCAAGGCATCATAACTGCCAATTATAGATTTAAGCTCCTCAGGCTTTAGACCTAACTTGATATCTACCTCAGCTCCAGCTTTATCAAGGATATCTAGACCTTTATTAGAGATATGGTCGGCTACCAAGATATTCACTACTATCACCTCTTGTGACTATGTTATCCTGGGCTCCTGAAACCAGCCTGTGGTAGGACTACTTTCAGTGCTGATATTACTTTGGCAATATCATCTTCGTTTACCCAGCCCAGATGCCCAATACGGAATATCTTTCCACTTAATTTTTCCATCCCACCAGCGAGTATAACCTGATGTTCCTCTCTGAGAAGCTGAAGCAATTTTTTAGTATCAAGCCCGTTTGAAGCGGCTACTGCAGTAACTGTGTTGGAGGCATGGCTTTCATCGGCGAAAATGGAGAGTCCGAGTGATTTTACTCCATCGCGGGCAGCTTTAGCTACATGGGCATGTCGGGCTATGATATTGGGCAATCCTTCGTTCAGCATCATCTTCAGCGACACGGATAGAGCAAATATCACCGATATTGCCGGTGTCCATGGTGTTTGTCCTCTTTCCAGATAGCTTTTGGCTCTGGTGAAATCCCAGTAAAATCGAGGCATCCTGGCTTTGGCATATGCCTGCCAGGCTTCTTTACTCACGCTCACCATAGTCAGGCCGGGGGGAACCATCCACCCCTTCTGAGAACCAGTAACGGTAACATCGCAGTGCCATTCATCTATGGGTAAGTTAATTGAGCCCAAACTGCTAATGGCGTCAACCAGCAGTAATTTATTGAATTCCTTAACTACTGAGCTAATTGAGGCGATATCATTAGTAACGCCAGTTGAAGTCTCGTTATGGGTGACTAATACTGCTTTGATATCTGGCTCACTGCGGAGAGCTTGATGAACAGCATCTGGGTCAGCTGCTTTACCCCATTCGAAATTCAGTGGAATTATATCAGCCCCGAATAGCCTGGCTATATTGGCAAAGCGTTCACCAAAGACACCAATGGATAGAGATAACACCTTATCTCCTGGAGATAGGGTGTTGACAATGGCTGCTTCTAAGCCTCCTGTTCCTGAACCAGTGAGTACAAAAACGTCGTTTTTTGTCTGAAATAGCTCTTTTAGATTTACTGTTATCTCCTTCAGCATCCCTTCAAATTCTTTACCCCGATGGTTTATCATCTGCCGGCCCAACGCATAAAGAACTTCAGGTGGGCAGGGGGTGGGTCCAGGGATACGCAAATTCTCCATTTGTACCTCCTTATTTACTAACTATATCTGTATTAATCACTCTAGCAAAAACACTGTCTACCAACCTTGATGATGTTTCCACTCTCAATATGGGTTGTGGGGCTAACTAACCTCCTTTACTTCACTTGGCGAATGTCTTTGAAGTATCGGAAAACAATCCTACGACTTTATCACACTATCGATAAGTTCATCTACCAAAGGCCTGGCTTGTTCTTCGGGCAGGCAGTATTGCATCTTTGTGAACCTCTGTCTAAAGCCGGAGACCTTCTGAGAGACATCCTTTTCACCAAGTATCACATCTGTCATGTACTCAGCCAACTCTTTGAAGTCTTCTCTCTTCATACCAAACCTTGTCATCTCCTGGACGCCCATCCTCAAGCCACTGCTGCAGGTGAAAGCCTCATCATCGGGTAAGCCCTGGTAGTTCACTACGATGTTATTCTTCTCTAACCTATCAGCTACCTCTATTCCTCTGTTGTAGCCTACTCGCAAGATAACTTGGTGTGTCTCGGTATAATTGACTCCAGGGTCTCCTTCTACTTGTAATCCTTGTTCTTTTAGAGCTAGAGCGAAGGCTTTTGCATTGGCAATTACCTGTCTTTGGTACTCGCGCCCGTATGTATTCATCTCGTAGGTTGCCATTAACAACCCTAGTAAAGTACCGAGATGATGGTTGCTCACGCTCCCGGGGAAAGCCCTTCTTACTATGCTCTCCCACAGGTCAGAGTAATCTGTTCCCTCACTCATATTGCTGGCAATTATCCCTCTTTGCGTACCGAAGAAAGTCTTGTGCGTGGAAGCAGTTAGGATGTCTGCTCCTTCTCGCAAGGGCTCTTGGAAATAAGGTCCGAGGAGACCGAAAACATGGGCTCCATCGTACATAATTATCGGTTTCGGTTTTATGTCAGCTATCATTTGTGCTATCTCTTTGACAGGCTCGCGGTGTAGTATCATGCTCTTGCCAAAGATAATGAGTTCCGGCTTGTGCTGTTCGATAAGTTCAGCTGTCTCAAGGAGGTCTATATTGTATGGATTATCTGTCAAAACAGGGAAATTCACCACTGCCCGCCTTTCCGTGACGGGGTCGACTGAAATGTAATCCCTTAGTCCGCCCAGCGGCTGAGCGCTTAAGTGCCCCCCCTTGCCGATATGATGGTTCATGACGCTTCTAAATCTTCTGGGCTCTACTTTTCTGCTCACCCTATTCAAATAATCCAGGACACCGCTGAACACCGTGACGTTGGCCATCTGCCCACTGATTACTCTAGTTTCTACTTCGGAGCAACCCAGGAATTCCTTCATCCTATTGATTAGCTCCAGCTCCACCTCAGCTATGAATTCCGTTCCTTGATAATAATATACCTCGGAATCTCCTAAAGCTTTGACTCTTCTATGCTCAGCATATCTCCCCGATGGGTCAGCTACCGTCAGCAATCTTACTAATGGTGACATGGTTTGCTCGGATGGTATAAGGTTGACAGTTTTCCTTTGTCTCCATAGGGTGTTACTGCAAGCTTTTCCTGCTAAGTTTTTGGCTAGATTTTCCAGTGATTCTTCAGGATTCGCCGGGTTGGACATTTTCACTCCTCAATTAATAGTGGCCGGGCATATGGTGCTGCTTCGCTGCCTATATGCCTCTCCACAATCACTCCATTAGCAAATTTGTCTCTGATGACAACTTTCGTTCCTTGACCTTCCTTCAAATCGGCATCGAGGTATGCCAAGCATATTGCCCTCCTGCCAGATTCGGCACCGGGCTTCGATTTGATGCCAGTACCCTCTGTTTTCCAGTAAGGGACTACGGTCCCACTGGTCACATTCCCCACAAGGTTTTCATTCACATAGACCTGGCAACCTGCTCTGGCTATACTGTTCTTAGATATCGCCATAGGCATTATTATTTTGGGGACCAATAGCTTCTCCTTTGGCGTGTCAAGTCGGTCTTCCAATCTTAGCTCGATTTCTTGGAACTGTTTCATCAGTGCTTCTCGCCCGATATACTCCCCCTTGATTTTGCCAAAGCTCACCGCAAGTCTGGCCACGGGCAGGGCAAACACTGGAATGCTCTTTCCCTTTACATCGATTCCAAGCTCGTGACCGTATAATGGCAGGCCAGCTTCCAACCTCAACGTATCTCTTGCTCCTAACCCCACAGGTACAATACCTTCTTTTTTACCCACTTCTAACAGCTTGTCCCACAAACGCGCGGCTATTTTAGCAGGCGGAAACAACTCGAAACATATCGGCTCACCGGTATACCCTGTCCTTGCTATGGGCACCTTGGCGCCGAATATCTCAACGGTTGTCAAGTTATTTCTTGCCGGCTCTGGGAGTTTTCGCATATCCCCCAGGATTACTTCGAGCACTGCTTTTGCCCTTGGCCCCTGTAAGGCTAACATAGCGATTCCAGCAGTACGGTCTTCAAAGATTAATTGAGGGAATTTCTGCCTGTACTTTTGCAGCCATACCCAATCCTTTTCCAGGTTGGCAGCATTGACCACGAGGATATATTCATTTTCGTCTATTCTATAGAGATAAGCGTCATCAACTGCTCCTCCATCGTGATTTGGTATTATGGTGTATTGAGATTGTCCCGGGAGTAAGGCCGCCGCATTGTTAGTCAAGGTGTATTGCAAAAAGGGCAAAGCATCCTGGCCACTTATCAGGAATCTACCCATATGGGAAACATCGAAAAGCCCGCCAAATTTCCTTGTTGTCAGGTGTTCGGTGAGTATCCCCGGTGGATAGTTGAGGGGCATCTCCCAGCCACCAAATTCAACCATTTTGGCCCCTAGCTTAATGTGTTCTTCATATAGCGGAGTGCGTTTCATTTTGACCACCCTCAATCTAGGTTAGTCAGCATTGGATATAAAGTTATAAAATCCTTCTTCATTAGCACACTGTCTAATTTCCATCATCAATACTTCGTAGTTCAGAGAATGGTTCGAGCCCGTCTAAGCTCCCCTAGTATATGGCAATCGACACAGTCTTACAACTCACTAACAAATACTTTAACTTATCTATCCTAGCTTTGTCAAAGGGAAAGTAGTATTATAGGAGGTGTTCTAGAGAGGAAAATTTTAAGATAGTGTTAGAAGAATCAGCAGGAAGAGGTGAAAGGTGGAGGTTATTACTTAAGTTGTAGACTATAAAATATAAGGAGGGGAGAATGTATCCGAAAGAGCTAAAGTATACTAAAACCCATGAATGGGCAAGGGAAGATGACGGGTTTATAACAGTTGGCATTACATCCTTTGCAGCTGAAGAACTCTCGGATATAGTTTATGTGGGATTGCCTTCTGAAGGGGGAAAGGTAGAAAAAGGCTCTTCCTTCGCAACTTTGGAATCGGTTAAGGCAGTGTCAGATGTTTATTCACCTGTTTCAGGAAAGATACACGAAGTTAACCATGGGCTTCAAGATCATCCCGAGTTACTAAACAAAGATCCTTATGGAGAAGGTTGGATAATCAGTGTCATCCCGGTGGAGAAGGGAGAGCTAAATGACTTTATGAATGCCGAGGAGTATGAAAAGTTTGTTGAGGAAGAGAAGGGAAAATGAACCGCATGCTCTCCTATTTTCACAATTGAATGAGGTTAAGGCAGCTAGAGAATGGAGGTTAATACCCTTCGGAGCTTACAGCCCCTCGCTAAATATGGCAATAGATGAAGCCATATTTAGGCTAATGGCAGAGAACAAACTCCCAGCGACTTTAAGGTTATATACTTGGAATCCTCCCGCTCTCTCAATCGGCTATTTTCAGAACACAGAATCCCCCTTAATAACAGAATACTTAAAAAAGGGGTATCCTTTGGTAAGGCGTCCTACCGGTGGTTTGGCAGTGCTGCACAAGGATGAGATGAGCTATTCTATGGTAGGAACCTTCGCTAGAGATGGTTTTCCTGTGAGTAAGCAAGAGGCATACAAAAAGGCACACGAAAGCGTAAGGAAGGCTTTGAGTGATCTGGGCTTTGAGGTAAATCTGTACCAAGAGGAAAAACTTTGGTATAAGGGTGACCTTTGTTCTTCTAGCTGGATTGCCTACGATATAATCTTGGGAGGCAAAGGTAAAATAGGAGGGAGTGCCCAAAGGACAAACGGAGAAGTTTTGCTGCAACATGGCTGTATCTCTCTCCCTGAAGAAGTGAATCGAGACTGTCTAAGGGAGAAAGTAGTAGAGAATTTTGAAAAAATTTTTCAAATAAAATTAAAACAGCAAGAATTGACTGACGTGGAGCTTTCCTTATCAAAGAAACTTGTCAAAGAGAAATACGAGAAATGGGACTGGAACTATAAAGGGGGGCGATTTCTCTTTCTGGGGAGAGATTAGCAGATGGATGGTATCTTTCTATGAAGTTGCTGATTATAGGTAGTGGTGCCGCAGGTTCGACAGCGGCGCAATTTGCACGGAAAACAAATAGGCAAGCGGAGATAACGGTGCTGGGTAACGAGCATTACAGCGAGTATTCGAAATGTGGGTTGCCATATGTGATTGGAGGAATCATCCCAAGTTTTGATGACCTGATAGAATTTCCACCGTCCTGGTTCCAACATTTCAAAATCAATCTAAAATTGGAGAACGAGGTATACGATATTGACCCTGAAGGAAAGATAGTGAAATCCATATCTTTGAAAGATGCTGAGAAAGAAGAACATCAATATGACGCCTTAATAGTTGCTACCGGAGCAAATTCTTGGATTCCCGAAATTAAAGGTGCATTCCTAGATGAAGGAAGATTAAAAGAAGGGATATTCACTCTTCGGACTATGGATGATGCAAAGCAAATTCTTAAGCGAGTGGAAAGGGGCAAAAGGGCTATGATTGTTGGCTCTGGTTCGATTGGAATGGAAATGGCAGAGGCTCTTTCTCGTAGAGGAATGAAGACATATGTTAGGCTGAGGACTCATATGCTTACAGGTATGATAGATGAAGATATGGCTGCCATCGTACAGAGAAGAGTAGAGGAACATGGCATGCATTTCATACCCAGAGTCACTGTTTCGGAGATTAGTGGTGAAGGGAGGGTGGAATATGTGGTCTTGAGCAATTTGGATACTGAAGAGGAAACTGAGTATCCTGCGGACCTTGTAATCATATCAGCGGGAAGCAAAGCACGTGTTGAAGTAGCAGAAAAGGCAAAATGCCGGATTGGTTCAACTGGTGGAATAGTAGTGGATAAGAGGTGTGAGACTTCTGTTAAAGATATTTATGCTGCCGGGGACTGCACAGAGTATCCAGATTTTGTTACTGGAAAACCAAGTTTGATAGGCTTAGGCAGTATTGGAGTTAAACAGGGGAGGGTTGCCGGAATAAATGCCGTTGGAGGGAAGGAAGAGATGCCCCGAGGTGTGTTAAATAACAGAACCACAGAATTGTTTGGCTTAGAGATATCTGCTGTGGGGCCTACTATGAAGGAGTTAAAAAGAGCAGGAATCGAGCCTATTGTGGGTAAATTTAGTGGCTCAACATTGCCGTCTTATTTCCCGGGCAAAAAAGCTATTAGTGTGAAAGTTATGGCTCACCCCGAAGATGGGAAGATTATTGCTGCACAGATTGTTGGGGAGGAGGAAGTACATCAGCGCATCAATGTCTTCGCTACAGCCATTTTAAGGGGAATGACTCTGGAAGAGTTTATGCAATTAGAAACATGTTATGCGCCACCAGCCGCACCTACACTGGATTGTATGACCTTGGCTACAGATGCAGCTTTGATGAGATGGAGGAGGAGATGAAGTAGAGTTTTTGCCTAAGGTGGTTCATAACATATAATAGGCATCTAGAGGAAATAGTGGTTGAAAATATAGAGAAGTCGAGGACTCCCTCCTGGGTGAAGGGGCCCATCCCTCGGGGAGAGAAGGTAAGAAGAATTCGGAGTATCGTTCACCATCGGGGCCTCCATACTGTTTGTGAGAGTGCTGCCTGTCCCAATCGTCAGGATTGTTATTCTCAGGGAAAGCTTACCTTTATGCTCCTGGGAAGTATCTGTACCAGAAATTGTACCTTCTGTAAAGTGGAAACGGGAAAGCCTTTGCCTCCTGATCCTGATGAGCCAGAACGGCTTTGCGAAGCAGTAAAGGAGTTAGGGTTGAAATATGTGGTCATTACTTCCGTTTGCCGAGATGACCTCCCTGATGGAGGCGCAGCACAGTTTGCGCAGACTATAAGAGCCCTGCACCGCCTTAACTTGGGTATAGGGGTTGAAGTGCTCATTCCCGATTTTCGAGGTTCCCTATCGGCGCTGGAGAAGGTGGTTGCTGCCCAACCCGCTGTCTTGAACCACAATGTAGAGACAGTCCCCAGGCTCTATCCCGAGGTGCGGCCTCAGGCAAAATATTGCCGTTCTTTGGAGCTTTTAAAGAGAGCAAAATCTTTGAATGGAGGACTTTTGACCAAATCAGGGCTCATGTTAGGGTTGGGGGAAAGGGAGGATGAGGTGATGGTAGTTATGGAGGAGCTAAGGAAAGTAGAGTGCGATTCCATCACACTGGGGCAGTACCTGAGGCCTTCCCTGGGGCATCACGAGGTGGTAAGATATGTTACTCCTGATGAGTTTGTCCAATATGAGGCTATTGCGAGGAAGATGGGATTCTTAGGAGTAGCGTCGGGGCCGCTGGTGCGTAGCTCGTTCAATGCCATTGACCTTTTCAATGAGGTAAGGTTATATAAAAGCACAGGCCTTACTTATTGATGAAACTCGTCTTGAAGTGAGAAAGGTTTATTTTTGGGCAGTTATAAACATAAAAGTGGTATAATAAATAAAGGAGGTTTAGTCTCTTCTGGAAGCGGAAGAAATAGCGAAGTTAGCTACAAAAGTTGCTTCTGAGAAGCAAGCAAGCGATATTGTGATGCTGGATGTGGGAGGGGTGTGTTCATTTACAGATTATTTTGTTATTTGTAGTGGAGATACCAAGCGTCACATTGAAGCTGTGTGGCAAGGTGTCATTGATGAATTGAAGGAAAATGGCGTGATACCACATCATAATGAAGGTACTTCGGATTCAGGTTGGATGCTTGTTGACTTGGGCTCAGTGGTTGTTCACATATTTACCCCAG
>DAOUTC010000138.1 GCA_030626915.1 Dehalococcoidia bacterium | reverse complement strand
CGCTCGCAGAGTTCGGGATTCCTCTTGTGTGGCATTGCTGAGGAGCCTGTCTGCCCTGCTTGGAAGGGTTCTTCAAGCTCCAGGATTTCAGTTCGCTGCAAGCTTCTGATATCAGTGGCGATTTTTTCTAAGGAGCCAGCCATGATGGCTAAAGTGGTCATAAATTGGGCATGTCGATCACGCTGGATTATCTGGCTTGATATTGGAGCCGGAGTAAGTCCTAATTTGGCACAAGCTATTTCCTCGACCCGAGGTGGCACAGTAGCGTAAGTGCCTACAGCTCCAGATATTTTGCCTACGGAGATAGCTTTCTTAGCTTCAGCTAGCCTTTGAGCATTACGCCTCATCTCTTCAACCCATAGAGCTATCTTCAAACCAAAGGTGATTGGCTCAGCATGAACACCATGGGTTCGCCCCATCATAATAGTATGCTTGTGTTCTATAGCTTTGTTTTCTAGGACAGTGATAAGCTCAGTGACATCCTGCTCCAGAATGCCAACTGCCTCCTTTAACTGGAGACTCATAGCAGTATCCATAATATCTGAAGAGGTGAGTCCAAGATGGATAAAGCGTGATTCTTCGCCAAGGCTTTCAGCAACCGAATTAAGAAAAGCAGTCATATCATGATGAGTCACCTTTAGAAATTCAGCCATGCGCTCCAAGTTGCAGCTAGCTTTTCTTATCTTGGGTATGGCCTCTTTAGGGATTTCGCCCAGCTCTGCCCAGGCCTCGCAAACAGCAATCTCCACCTTAAGCCACTGGTCAAACTTATTCTCTTCGGACCATATTTTCTTCATTTTGGGTCGTGAATACCTCTCAATCATGTTATCCCTCCGCTAGTTTTGCCTTATATTTGCGATAAGCTTTCTTTATTTCTTCATACTTTATGCCTAAAATCTGAGCAGCGAGCAAGGCGGCGTTTTGGGCCCCGCTTGTCCCAATACCAACACAGGCCACCGGGACTCCAGCTGGCATCTGAACTATAGAGAGCAAAGAATCTATGCCATTAAGTTCACCAGCAGCTAGAGGAACACCAATCACAGGCAACGTTGTCCAGCTAGCCAGAATACCAGGAAGGTGAGCAGCTCTGCCAGCAGCAGCGATAAGAATCTCAAAACCTCTCTCCTCTGCTTTCAGACCATATTCCCTTAGTTTCTCAGGATTTCTATGACCTGAGATGACGGAAACCTCATAGTCAATGCCTAACCGCTCTAGCATGTCCAATCCTGGCTGTACTAGGTCAGCATCTGATTTACTACCTATGACCACGCCGACTAATGCCATCGCTAAGCAAATCCTAAATTCTAATCTCTAAACTCTAAACAAATTCCAAATTCAAAATCTTAATTCCTTAAAGTTTAGCATTTGGTGCTTAGGATTTAGAGTTTATCCTCTTTATCTCCCTAAGGGCAATATCCTTGCGGTAATGGCAGCCATCAAAATAGATTTTGGAAATATTACTATAAACCTTCTCTCTGGCTTCAGCCATATTTTTGCCAGTACCTACCAGTGTGAGCACTCGCCCACCATTGGTATATATTGTGCCATCATCGCCCAATTTAGTTCCAGCATGGAAGATTAGCAAATCTTTATCCACCTCATTCAACCCCTTTATGGGCAAACCCTTCTTATAGCTACCTGGATAGCCGGCAGAAGCCATAACTACTCCAACGCAAGCCTCAGAACTCCACTCTATTTTAGCCTGGTCGAGATTACCCTGAATTACCGCCAAGAGTATATCCACGAGGTCAGTTTTGAGAAGGGGTAAAACGGCTTGAGTCTCTGGATCACCAAAGCGGCAATTAAATTCCAGCGTTAATAATTCCCTATCAGTGAGCATTAACCCGGCGTAGAGCACTCCTTTATAGGTTATCCCCTCGCTAGCCATTGCTCTTACCGCTGGCAATAAAATAGTATTAGTAGCCTTTTCTATAAGTTCAGCAGGAAAAAATCCTGGCGGACTATAGCTCCCCATGCCACCAGTGTTAGGACCCTTATCATTGTCCCAAATTTTTTTGTAATCGCAAGCTGGAACCATAGGCGAAACTGTTCTACCGTCGGTGAAAGCTATGAGGCTTAACTCTCGGCCGTTAAGATATTCGTCAATTATCACCCTTTCCCCTGCGGAGCCAAAGATTTTTGCCTTCATAATATCATTAAGAGCCTTAATCGCCTCTTGCCTAGAGCTAGTTATAATCACTCCTTTGCCGGCAGCCAATCCATCTGCCTTAATCACAACAGGTGACTGCTGTCGCTCAAGATATTCACGAGCCTCAGGATAGGAAGTGAAAACCTTTCCTTCGGGACAAGGAATGCCGTATTTCTCCATCAAGTTTCTAGCAAAGACTTTGCTAGATTCTATCTGGGCAGCGGCTTTACTGGGGCCGAAAACGGGGATGCCCAAGCTGTCAAAGTAATCTACTATGCCCAAAGCTAATGGTATTTCAGGACCAACAACTACTAAATCAATACTTTTGTCTTTAGCCGCCTCACCTAAGGCTTCAACGTCTGTAGGATGAAGGTCTAAATTTTCAGCTATACGTGCTGTGCCAGCATTCCCCGGAGCGACAAAAATCTCCTTCACTTTGGGGCTTTGGGCTATTTTCCATACTAATGTATGTTCTCTACCCCCTCCACCAATGACCATTACCTTCAATGGTTATTATTTCCTTTTCTTATGTTTGCCCCTGTTCTTTTTGACTCCCTTCAGTTTAGGTCTATTTGCCATCGCCTTCTATAAAATCTCCTTAAACTTCTCAGCTTGAACAGGGTCGAGGTTCTGAATCAATTTAATTAACTCAGCAACATGTTCCTTTTCCTCTTCGATAATGTGCTCCAGTGCAGCTACAGCCTCCTCGCCTTCCAGGCTCTCTATGTGCTCTTGGTATTGATTTATGGCTTGCAGTTCGCCTATCAAATCCTCACGAAGCATCTCCAAATCGTCCTCTATAAGCATTCGCTCTTCCTCTTCAGGGCTCAAACTCTCTTCATCAAAAGAACCATTCATTT
>DAOUTC010000032.1 GCA_030626915.1 Dehalococcoidia bacterium | reverse complement strand
GAGGAGATCTCTACCTGGAAAATTGAGAGGGTGATACGAAGGTATAAACTCTACCCCGACAAAAGGAAGGCAGAGAAGACTGCCAGGAAGAGAGCCAGAGCTCTCCAGAAGCCGAAGAAGAGGATCACCCAGCTAGTGAAGGAAGGGAGACCATGTTTCCTTTTTCAACTTGATACCATTGTTATCTATTGGAATAACCTCAAAAGATATATCCTGACTGCGGTTGACCATGCTACTAAGTTAGGCTATGCCCGGATGTACAAAAATAAGAGCTCAAGGTCTGCAGCAGATTTTCTTTATCGTCTCCGCTACCTTGTTGGTCAGCCCATAGAAAACTTGCAGACGGATAATGGGAGTGAGTTTGCCTGGGAGTTTGAAAGGGCTACCGCCAAATTAGGTATTCAAAGGTACTTCTCCAGAGTCAAAACCCCAAAGGATAACTCTGAGATAGAGAGATTCAACCAGACTCTGGAGTATGAATGGCTTTACAACTTTAATCTATCTTTAGACCCTGAAGAGCTCAATCCCGGGCTAACTGAATGGCTTACAGAATATAATTTCAATCGTCCACACCAATCACTTGGCTATCTTGCCCCTGTGGAGTATATTGAAAGGGAACTTGCTAAGATCCGTAGTCCAGTGTTACCTATGTGGTCAGCCAGCACACGCTATTGACGAAATAGAGGAAGTCTGCTAATATATGAAACTAGCCACTGACTCTTAGGGCAGTGAGCTTAAAGTCAGGATAAGTAGAAATTTCCGCTTGGATCGGCAACGACCGAGACGGTGAGGAAAGTTTAGTTCAGTAGCCCTCTCGGCAATGCCGGGAGGTTTTTTATTTATGGTTATGTATAACGCTGTGACTGATGTCCCGGGAATTAAGGTGGGACATTATACCGACAAAGAAGGAATAACTGGCTGCACTGTAATTCTTTGCGAACAAGGAGCTGTAGCCGGGGGTGATGTTAGCGGCTCAGCTCCAGGAACCAGGGAAACAGACCTCCTTCGTCCTGGAAATTTAGTGGAAAAGGTGCATGCCATTGTTCTTAGTGGAGGCAGTGCTTTTGGACTCGATGCTGCTAGTGGGGTCATGAAGTATCTTGAAGGGCGGGGCATTGGGCATGAGACTGGCGCTGGTAAGGTGCCAGTTGTGCCAGCAGCTATCATTTTTGATCTGGCTATAGGCAACCCTAGAAGCAGACCCGGGGCTGAGGACGGGTATCAGGCTTGTCTTGCTGCTACTGATGCCAAAGTTGCTGAGGGATGTGTTGGTGCTGGCATGGGGGCTGTGGTGGGAAAAATATTAGGCATGCAGAGAGCCACCAAGAGCGGCTTGGGGACAGCCAGCGAGGAAATAGCTGGCGGCGTTGTAATTGCTGCTCTAGTGGTGGTAAATGCCCTCGGGGATGTCATTGAGCCTAACACAGGGAAGATTATAGCTGGTCCTCGGCGACCCAATGGGAAAGGTTTTTTGAGCACCTCTGAATTGCTAAAAAGTGGCCAACTTAAGGGAACTCTCTTGTCTACCAATACTACAATTGGCGTAGTAGCCACTAATGCTCAACTTAATAAGGAGCAGGCAAACAAGCTAGCCCATATGGCACAGGCTGGAATAGCCAGAACTATCGAGCCCTGCTGCACTATGTATGATGGTGATGCTCTTTTCGCCCTTTCTTTGGGTGAAAGGAAAGCCGATATTAACGTTTTGGGTTCAGTAGCTGCTGAAGTGGTAGCCAAAGCTATACTTAGAGCGATTTTTCAAGCTGAAACTGTAGCTGGCATTCCAGCAATCAGGGATATAAAGAGATGTTAAAAGTTGGATTTATTGGCGCTGGAACAGTAGGCACAGCCCTGGCAGTAAGCCTTTCTCAAAAAGGGTATAAAGTGCTTGCTGTATCCAGTCGAAGTCTTGCTTCAGCACAAAAGCTGGCTCAATTAGTGCCCGGCTGTCAAATCTGCCAAACAGCTCAGGGGGTAGCTGACGCTGCTGAACTGGTCTTCATCACCACCCCCGATGATATTATCTCTAAAGTAGCCAGTGAAATTAAATGGCATAAAGGACAGGATGTCATACACTGCAGTGGTGCTCATTCCATCGATATTCTAGAGCCAGCGAGACAACTTGGGGCTAACGTGGGTTCCTTCCATCCATTACAAACTTTTGCCAGCGTCAATGAAGCTATAAAGAATCTACCCGGTTCCACTTTCGCCTTAGAGGCTGAAGAGCCACTGCTATCAAGGCTAAAGGAATTAGCTTCCATTTTAAATGGCAGGTGGGTGGAACTTAAGCCGGGAGACAAGGTGCTATATCATACAGCGGCCGTTTTTGTATCTAATTACCTAGTAACTCTGGTCAAGTTAGCCCTGGACTTATGGCAAGGTTTTGGAGTGCCACCAAAGGAGGCCACAGAATCTTTGCTTCCTTTGCTTAAGGGAACGATGAATAATATTGAAAATATTGGCTTGCCTGATTGCCTCACCGGTCCTATAGCTCGTGGTGACTTGAGTACTATAAGTAAACACCTAAACGCCCTTAAAAGTAAAAATCCTTCATTATTCGCCACCTACAAGGACCTGGGACTTCAAACCATTTCGGTTGCTTTAGCCAAGGGCAAAATTGATACAGATAGAGCCGAGGAGTTAAAAGCTCTGCTTAAGACGTAAATAGATAAAAAATAGGAGGTGCCAAAATGCGAGTAACTATTAGCGAAATAAAAGAGATGAAACAAAAGAAGGAAAAAATACCCATGCTGACTGCTTACGATTACATAACTGCCAAGATGGTAGATGAAGCCGATGTGCCTTTAATACTGGTGGGCGATAGCCTTGGAATGGTGATGCTGGGCTATGAGTCAACCATACCAGTAACCATAGATGAAATGCTGCACCACACGAAAGCTGTGGTCAGGGGTGCTAAGAAAGCCCTGGTAGTAGGCGACATGCCCTTTATGACTTATCATGCTAGTGTTTCCGACGCTTTATATAATGCAGCGAAGTTCATCCAGGAAGGCGGAGCACAGGCAGTAAAGTTGGAGGGAGGTGAAATTGTGGCCGAGGCGGTGAAGCGACTCACCGCTTGTGGCATTCCAGTTATGGGACATATTGGCCTTACCCCACAATCCATATACCAGCTAGGTGGATTCAAGGTGCAAGGGAAGGTGCCAGAGAGAGCCCAAAGGCTACTTAAAGATGCCTGTATTCTGGAGGAAGCTGGCGCCTTCGCTGTTGTTCTGGAGTGTACTCCAGCACCTCTTTCCAAGTTGATTACTCAGAGGATAAGCATCCCTACAATTGGTATCGGTGCTGGACCTGATTGCGATGGGCAGGTCCAGGTAATCAGCGATATTTTGGGTCTTTACACCGATTTTGTGCCTAAACATGCCAAACGGTATGCCAGGTTAGCTGATGAAATGAAGGCTGCTATTGTTGATTATGCAGCTGAGGTTAAGTCTGCTAGTTTTCCTACTATGAAACAGAGCTACACCATGGACGAGAGCATTATAGAGGAATTAGCTCAGTCTACGTGAGCTGCAAGTATAGCGAAGCAATCTCCATGCAAGTAGTAAAGACAATCGCCGAGATAAGGAAATTAAGGCATCGGCTCAGCGACCCGGTTGGCCTTGTGCCCACCATGGGCTATCTTCACCAGGGCCACCTGGCGCTAGTGAAGATAGCTAGAGCGGAAAATCCTACCGTTGTGGTCAGCATTTTTGTCAATCCTACCCAGTTTGGCCCCAATGAAGACCTTAGAACTTACCCTCGCGACCTCAATCGTGATTTGAAGCTATTACAGGGAGAAAAAGCAGATATTATTTTTGTGCCCTCAGATGAGGAGATGTATCCACCTGGATTTAGTAGCTGGGTGGACATGGAGAAAGTTACCAGGTGCCTTGAGGGGGCATCTCGCCCAGGACATTTTAGGGGAGTGGCCACAATTTGCACTAAGCTATTCAACATTGTCCAGCCCACAAGAGCCTACTTTGGGCAGAAGGATGCTCAGCAGGCAGTTGTTATCAAGCGCATGGTAGCCGACCTTAACATGATGGTAGAGATTGTAGTTGTGCCCACGGTAAGAGAAAGTGATGGCTTAGCCCTGAGCAGCCGCAATATTTATCTCAACTCTGAGGAGCGCCAGGCAGCAACTGTCCTATTTAAAGCTCTCACCCTGGCCAAGCAGCTATGGCAGGAGGGAGAAAAAGATGCTGATAAAATTCGTCAAGCAATGACCTCGCTTATTCAAAAAGAGCCTTTAGCACAGATTGATTATGTTAGCGTCGCTGATGCCACCACATTGGAGGAGCTAAATGTGATTGACCAGCCAGCCCTGGCCTCTTTAGCTGTCAGAATAGGCAAAACCAGGCTGATAGATAACGTGGTTCTAGAAAAGGATGCTCCTTTCGGATGTTCGATAGCAGGAGAAGTGTTCAGGAAGTTGCACCCTGAAAGCTAAATAGCTCTTCCAGTGTTTTGTCCTCGTTTTGTGGTGAGTAATATTTGAGTTCCCCCAGGATGAGCATTACACTTTTAAAATAAACTCAGATAAGGAATGACAAAATTGCTGGACAATAACAGAAAGTAACAAATATAATCCATATCAATGATTGGAAACGGAAATATAAGGGTAACTTTCTATACGTTAGGATGCAAGCTCAATCAAGCAGAAACAGACTTTCTAGCTGGTCAGTTTAACGCAGCTGGATATCATCTTGTATCTCCTAACGATATAGCTGACATTTATATTGTCAATACCTGTACAGTAACTCATATCGCTGACCGCAAGTCGCGCCACTGGCTCAGGTTAGTTAGACGAAAAAACCCTGAGGCTTTAATCATTGCTACAGGTTGCTATGCTCAGCGAGCTTCTCAAGAGCTAGCTCAAATTGCTGACCTTGTCATTGACAATGAAGGAAAAGAGCATTTGCTTGAGGTTGTAAAAGGGGCTAGAAGTCAAAGTAATGTCATTGCGAGGAGCCGAAGCCCTGAGAGTAGCGAGGGGGAAGCGAAGCAACCTCGTAGCCAAGAAAAAACAAAACAGCCCCACATCCCTTACAACACTAGAGTTCGCAGCCTGATAAAGATTCAAGATGGCTGCCACAGTCCTTGCACCTATTGTATTGTGCCCCGAGTAAGGGCTTATGAGTATTCTTTGTCTGC
The DNA here is from genome assembly GCA_030626915.1 of Dehalococcoidia bacterium. Classification (GTDB taxonomy): domain Bacteria; phylum Chloroflexota; class Dehalococcoidia; order GIF9; family AB-539-J10; genus JAUWHW01. The sequence goes on along the minus strand of DAOUTC010000032.1, from coordinate 5,283 downwards.
CTCTCAAATAATTGAGGAAATTAAGCAGAAGGTAACCGTTGGCTATAAGGAAGTCGTTCTCACTGGAACTAAAGTGGGCTGCTATAGCCATAATGGCACCGACCTCAGAGGTTTAATAGAGCGCATTCTCCATAATACAGACGTTAAGAGGCTGCGTCTCTCTTCGCTACAGCCACAAGAAATCTCTGCCGAGTTTCTTGCCTTATGGCAAGACACTGCCCTGAGCGCTAGCGAAGGGTCCAGGCTTTGTCGGCATTTCCATCTAGCTCTTCAAAGTGGAAGCGATGCTATCCTCCAGAGGATGAAACGATGCTACTCATTGGATGATTATCAAAAAACAGTAACTTTAATTAGACAGGCAATACCCGATGTAGCCATCACTACCGATGTTATGGTTGGCTTTCCGGGGGAAAGTGAGGGAGAATTTGAGCAAAGCTTTCGTTTTTGCCGGCAAGCTGGCTTTGCCAATATCCATGTTTTCCCTTTCTCGCCTCGCCCTGGAACAGCAGCAGCCAAAATGCCTGAGCAAGTAAGGGAGCAGGTGAAAAAGGAACGAGCTCAGCAGATGCTAGAACTGGCCAGATATTGCAAATATAGCTTTTATGCGCAATTTCTAGGGCGAACTATGCCTGTCTTATGGGAGAAAGAAACGAATTTCAGAAGTGGCATATATTCCGGCTTGACCGACAACTATATCAGGGTATTTACTCAAAGCGAAAAGTCCTTGACTAACAAAATAGCACCGGTTAAGTTAGAGGGATTTTACCACCAGGGCATGTGGGGAGAGCTAGTCAGTGAAGATTCAAGTCAAGGTAAAGGCTAACTCAAAAACTGAAGAAATCAGCCAGGAGGGGAATAAGCTTATAGTGAAGGTTAAAGAGCCGCCCAAGGAAGGCAGAGCTAACCAAGCAGTCATTAAATTACTGGCAGCGCACTTTGAGGTTTCCCAAAGTCAAGTAAGGATTCTAAGTGGATTTAAAAGCAAGAATAAAACTATTGAAGTTGTTGATAGTTAGATATTCAGACGCACACCATCAAAATACATCAGGGCACGTCCTACTCTTTGAATATTTTGATGCCCCTTGCTAACCATAATGAGCCTTTCCAATCCAAATCCTATTCCTACCCAGGGGTCAACCCACCCCCATTGAGCATCTAAGGCGTTGGGACCTATAACCCCTGAACCAACTTCTAAACCAGCAACAACATCAACTGTTTCACCATACACTTCCGATGACGCAGGAATCAGCTGATAATCTTTTATCCCGGCAGCCTCCATTACTATAGCAGCAAGCTCCTCCAATCTTTGTTTTCCCCTCTCTTCAGGCGAGCCGAGCTCTACAAGGTTCAGCATGGTAAACTCGTTCAAGTGATGGCCACCTTTTGAGTCCTTGCGGAAACAAGGCCCAACTTCAAAAACTCGTATTGGTTTCTCATACAAACGGGCAAATTCACCCAAAAGATAATAGAGATTTGGCGCTAACATTGGTCTTAAACATTTATCCTCGCTTACCCAAAATACTTGCTTAAACAACGGCTGCTCTGGCGTAATTGACATCTTTGCCAGCATGCCCTTAGCCAAGATAATCGGCGTGACTACTTGAACAAAGCCATTCTTGACAAGCACATTTGTAAGCTTAGTCTCCAGTTCACAAAGCGCAGGACGACGGCTAGTATTCCGTATCTCCAGTAAATGTTGCTTACCCTGCCTTACGAGCTGCTGTTCTATGTCACGGAAGGCTTCATCCCGGTCTTGAACGCTGGAAAATGACTTCTCTTGAAGGTTTAAAGGAGCATCTAACTCCCTTAAACGTTGTTTTTGAACCTTGGAAAAATTAATATTCATCTATATTAGTGGCCTTAACAAGAATTTTGGCATAATCAGGGGCAGCAGCCAACTCAATATAATGAACTCTGGAAGCTATTTCTTGTGCCTCCGCACGTTTGCTTCTAGAAACTAAAGCTAGTTTAGCTCCCATGCCAGCAGCATTTCCTACCTGTTCAAAACGATTCAGGGGAAGAGATGGCAACATTCCAATAGCCATTGCACTTGAAACATCAATGTAACTGCCAAAAGCCCCAGCGATGACCACTCTTTTTATTTCCTCTGAAGAGTGGTTCCGTGTATCCAAAAGAACTTGAACACCAGACCTTAGTGCCCCTTTAGCTAATTGTATCGCTCGCACATCGTTTTGAGTAATGGTAATTGCTGGAAGCCCATCCCTTTCTTCCTCACTAACAATAATAAACTCGCGTCCGTCTTTGTTGTCACGCACTCGAGGATGATTATTCAGCATCCTGCCACTTTTATCTACTACACCAGCTAAACGGAGCTGCGCTATGGCATCCAATATGCCAGAGCCACAAATTCCAACTGGCTTAGCTTCATCAATGGTGACATAATCAACAACGTCATTTGATATCCTCAGTCGTTCTATTGCTCCAGTGGTAGCTCGCATGCCGTCTTTGATCTCTGCTCCTTCAAATGCGGGACCTGAGGCACAGGATACACTAGTTATTTCACCATTACCTATTAAAGAAACCTCGCTGTTTGTACCAATATCAATAGCCAAGACTAAATCCTCTTTTTGCCAAATTTCTTTTGTAGATAATAACATCGCTACATGATCAGCTCCCACAAAACCAGCAATATTTGGCAATATGTGTACATAAGCTCCTGGCGCTATATCAAGTCCTAAATCTCGAGCTTTAATATCTAGAGCGCCTTTCACTGCCGGTATATAGGGAGCATATGCCAATTGTCTCACTGGCAACTTTAAGAGAAGATGATGCATAGCAGTATTTCCTACTATTACAGCTTCCACAACTTCATCTGGCTGAGCATCAACCTCAGTGCATAGCTCAACTAATAGCCTGTTTAATTCATCTATGACCAACTTCTGCATCAATCTCCCTTGCCCCTTTTTCTCTAAAACAAGGGAAAGGCGAGTAACAATATCCTCTCCGTAAGCAAATTGAGGGTTCATAACTCCTCTAGCGGCTAAAGTTTCACCACTTTCCAAATCCATTAAATAAGCAGCTATTTTTGTACTGCCTAAATCCACAGCCAGTCCCAATTGGCGACTAGACTGGGGGCCGATAGCTACTACTTCGTTACCCCGTACAAAAACTTTAGCTTCCCAGTTCCATGACCGTAATAAAGGAGAGGATTTTTTTAGCACCTCAATATCGATAGTGTTACAATTTTTTAACCTCTCTAATATGCGCTCAGCATCAGCTTGCAAGTCTGACATGGAAGGAGCTGGCAGAGAGACGTTATAGGAACTAACTAGCGGCTCTGGAATAACAGCAATCTCAAGACCTTCTATTTGAAGCCTCTGCATCGTGGTCATCGACCCCGGTGGCACAAGCAATTCTACATCGCCTTCTGGATATGTCTGGCAGGCCAACCTCCAGCCTTTCCCTAATTCTTGAGGTGAAAAAACCTTCAGTTCGCTCTCTGTGGGTTCTGAAACAGCTCCTTCCAGAATTTGCACTTTACAGCATCCACAGCGTCCATGACCTCCGCATATGCTAACTATGCCCGGACCTGATTGATGTGCACAATCTAAAAGTGACTGATTGCTTTTACACTTTCCACTTTTGCTCACGGGTTTAAAATCGATTTGATAAAATTTCATTTTAAAGAAACCTGGATTACTTCATTTTCATTATCATTGATTTTATAGACCTTCTAATTATCGCAGAATAAATTTTTTATGGCACAATGTGAGTTCCTGCTTCACCTCTTAAGGCATTTTCAATAGATTCTGGATTGGTCACAATTGCTTCTTTTCCACCTGCTTCAAGGAACCTTATAATTGCTTGAATCTTGGGGAGCATACTCCCTTTAGCAAATTCCCCTTGTTCAATATACTTCTTTGCCTCAGCAACTGTAATTCTATCCAGTGCTTCCTGATTTGCTTTCCCAAAATTTATATAAACTTTTTCCACCGTGGTAGAAATAACAAATAGGTCTGCACCAATATCACATGCAAGGAGACTGGATGAAGCATCTTTATCAATGACCGCTGCAACCCCCTTCAGATTCCCTTCCTCATTCCTTATGACTGGAATCCCACCGCCCCCAACACCCACTACAACAAAACCCTTTTGGACAAGCTCTTTGATTGCATCTTTTTCTACAATCTCTAATGGCATGGGAGAGGCAACCATCCTTCTATAACCTCTGCCTGCATCCTCAGCATAAACCCGGCGGGGATGTTCCCTCATCAGTTTATCGGCTTGTTCTTTGGTATAAAAAGTCCCGATTGGTTTGCTTGGGTTGGCAAATGAGGGGTCTCTAGAATCAACGATAACCTGAGTAACAACTGCTACTGCCTTTTTATCTATCCCTCGCTTTTTAAATTCATTATCCAGTGCTTGTTGAATTTGATAACCAATTCCTCCCTGCGTATCTGCGTCACACCTTTCAAGTGGAACGAAAGGCATCCCCGAAGTATGATAAGCAATCTCTGCTCTTCTAAGAGCAAAACCTACTTGAGGTCCGTTCCCATGTGTAATAACAAGTTCATAACCTTGCTCCACTACACCAGCAATATGTACCGCTGTTTCACATACTGCTTTGTACTCATCTTCTGCTGATTCATGTTCTTTATCCTTAATCAGCGAGTTCCCTCCAATTGCTAATACAGCTATCTTATTCATGTCTTCCCTTCTTAATAAAACAATAATTATACTATTTTACTCAAAGCTTTGGGATAAAAAGTCATTATGGGAGTGTATTAACAACAACTGCCGTCTAGGTTAACACACTCCCGGTAACATATATAAAGATACTATGTCTCTTTCGAACTTACCGTATCTATGGGATGCCTGCTGGCTGCTGTTGTGTTACGCAGTGGATTTCACCTCCATTTTCTGAAAGTGCCACACAATTAATTCCGATGATTTCTCTATCAGGGAATTGCTCACCTATAATTCTCTTAGCGCGGTCATCATTAACGTTACCAAAAACAGGTACCAATATGACACCGTTAGCTACAAGATAATTGGTGTAGGTGGCGTCAGTATAAACTGGAGCTAATGATTCTGCAATACCTCCTCCTGCCCCTATCTTGGACGTTGAGTGTACACCACCCTTTGGTACAGGAAGAGGTACCAGGGTTAAAGGTTTACCTGACTCAGTGGTTGCCTCTCGCAATTCTTCATAGTGCTTCTTTAACATAGAATAACGGGGCTCTGCCTCCTCCTCTGCCCAGGCGTAAAGCACAGTGGACTCATTAACAAAACGAGCCGCTGTATCAATATGAGTATCAGTAT
>DAOUTC010000120.1 GCA_030626915.1 Dehalococcoidia bacterium | reverse complement strand
TCTGAAATACTCATAGCCTCAAATTGGTCATGGGTAACAAAAGCAGTAGTTATATTCACTCGCTTCTGAATTTCACGGAGCGTGGCTCGCATTTGCACCCTGAGGTTGGCATCCAGATTAGAAAGTGGTTCATCCAGCAGAAGAACTTTTGGCTCCAGAGCTAAAGCCCTGGCCAGGGCTACACGCTGTTGCTGCCCACCGCTTAGCTTTTCAATCATGCGGTCTCCCAAACCATCCAGGCGAACCTCATGAAGCATTTGCTCCACACGCTCTTTGACTCGCCCCTTCTTCCATTTATGCACCTGCAATCCATATCCCACATTACCTGCCACTGTCAGGTGAGGAAACAAAGCATAATTTTGAAAGCACATTTGTGTGCCTCTCTTATCAGGTGTTAAATCGTTGATTACCTGCCCATCCAGAATCACATCCCCAGAATCAGGTTTGGTTAACCCACCGATACATCGTAATAAAGTGGTTTTACCACAGCCGCTCGGTCCCAAAAAGGTGACCAACTCTCCCTCCTTGATATCGGCGGAAACACCCTTTAATGCCTGGACAGTGCCAAAAGATTTATGGATGTCCTTTACGACCAACATTGATTTCCTTTTATCGCTCATTTTAAGCTCCTCCTCCTTTTGCTGTTATACTTAACCCAGTCCATTTGCTTGAGAACTGGAGAATTGCCAGACAAGCAGCCACAATTATAACTACTTTCACGGTTGTGGCACAAGCCAAGCCTATGTACCCATATTGTGCCCACTGGAAGATAAAAACCGAAGCTAGAGGAGAGCCTGGAGAGATAAGGAAAACCACAGCGCTTAAGGATACCATTGTGGTCATAAAAACATAAAGAAAGCCATACATAAATGCGGGGAAGATAATAGGCAAAACTATTCTCCTGAATGTGGTGGCAGTGCTGGCCCCCAAATTCAAAGAGGCCTCCTCAATTTCAATACTAAGCTGCTGCAGTTTGGTGATTCCAGCCTCCATACCTACCGCCAGAAAACGGAACACGCAACTGAGAACCAGAATCATCATTGTTCCCGTAAGTAACAAGGGTGGCTGCTTAAAAGCCAATATATAACCAACTCCCAGAACAGTACCAGGGAGAGTAAATCCCGCCAGACCTATTCCCTCCAGAGCATTTCGGCCTCTAAATTTTCCCCGTATAATTACATAAGCCAATAAAACACCCAGCATGGCACCAAATAGACCGGCGAGAAGAGAAACTCTTACACTATTAACCAGTGCTGCATTACTACTCCAATCCAAAATATGACTGAGCGTAAATGTATTGTAGACGCCCACAAGCCTCGTAAAGGCTCCCACTCCCACTACTCCAAAAGTAAGTACAATGAGGCCAGCTACGATAAAACAGACAGCAAGCATTGGTATTAAGATGGCTGGAGTTATCTTCCTGGGTTCTGCAGCCACAGGCTTACCCAGTATGGTGGTATAAGCTTTGCCCCTGATTAGATAGCTTTGTGTAATGAAAATGACCGCACAGGGAAGAATTAAAAATATAGACAAAACGCTGCCCATACTGAAGTCCACTCTTATACCCGTAATTATGGTGTAAACATCTGGCGCCAGGAAGGCGGTCCGCCCACACAAAATTGCCACATTGCCAAACTCCGCCACAGCCAGGACAAAAACTATGAGAATAGCCTTAAAAAAACCTGGAGCTAGTAAAGGAATGGTGATACTGCGTAAAATCTTTCCTTCCGTAGCCCCCAAATTAGCAGCGCTATCCTCTAAATTTGGATTGAGAGAACTAAGGGTATTCTCAATCATCAAGTAAGCTATAGGAATAAACGCCAGCGTCTGAGCTACAACGCATCCTACAAAGCCATAGATACTCCAGCCAAGATTAAGCGCCTGGGTGATTATTCCTCCGTGCCCCAGGAGTATTATTAATGAAAGGGCAAATATATAGGGTGGTGCTATCAGTGGTAATAACGTAATCACTTTCAAAGGTGTACGAAGACGCATAGGTCCTCGGGTAGTCATGTAAGCAATGCAAAAACCAACGCTTACACACACCGATGTGGTCAGGACGCCAAGAAGCATGGTGTTAAAAAAAGACTGATAATAGTAGCGGTTAGTTAGGAATTTCCTATAATACTCTAGTGTAAACCCCTCCGGCCCAGATATGCTGTTTATCAGCACCGCAGTGAGGGGATAGAGGAGAAAGAGGGCCAGAAGCAAGAATAATAAACCACCCATACTGGTGACTGTATGCGCAGCCAAAAAATCCTTTACATCCTGCCATACAGCCCTGGGGCGAGTTAATGCTCTCGCTTCTGCCATCTTCTCCTACGTGTCAAACTATCCTTACTGTATCAAGGGTTTTTCTTTCCACTTATGCCACGTATGGTCTGCCAATTCTGTCTATCCACTCATCTATAAGCCTGTCTTTATTCTCCATAGCCCATCCCTGGTCGATATTGGGGATATACTGGGGTATTCCTCCATAAAGGGCACTGACTGCCGCAGGGTCTTTGGTTACATAACCTGCCAATTCACTCCAGAACTTACAGAACGTCGTGGTTCCGAAGAAGTCTATAATTTTCTGGCAGGTATACAGCCTCTCAGTTCCCTTAAAAATAATGGCACCAGCAGAACCGTAACCAGTCCCCTCTTCAGGAACTGTCCACTCAAGGGGATAACCCTGCCTGATTCTGGGTAAGACCATCTCATCCGAGCAGATGCCCAGCATAAATTCCCCTCTGCCTACCCAGTCACTGGGAGTATTACCACCCTTGGAGTAACTGTGTATGTTTTTGTCCAGTTTTAACAGGTATTCCCATCCTGCTTCTTCCGCCTCACTTCCTGTCAGCCCCTGGTTGAAGCCATAGAGCGTTATAAAGCTATATATCATCATGTAGGCGGTACCAGAGCTCTCTGCGGAGGGCATAACAATTTGACCTTTCCATTTGGGGTCCAGAAGGTCATCCCAGCTCTCAGGCAATTTGTAACCTGCTTCGGCAAGCAAATCCTTATTGCCCACTAAAACGAAGGCCCAGTTCCCGTTGTTCCACCAGTAATTATCGGGGTCTACCCATATATCACCCGCTCCCCGCCATGTTGGAGAATCGTAAGCTACAGCCCATCCCTCGTCCTTGGCCTCTAGCATTAGTGGGAAACCTATGTTCCAAGATGTGTCGGCAGTAAAATAAGGAGCTTCAGCCTTCACCCGGGCGTGGATTGTCCCGTGGGACAGGGACTCAAATCTAACTTCGACACCCAACTCGTCTTTAATAAGTTTGGCCACTTCTCCATCTATCTCTACTGCACCGGAAAGAGAATCACGACCCGGACGAACCATTGCCCTGCGTAATTTATGCAGCCAGATCCACACTGTTTCATACCTATTAAACCCAAGGACTTGTTTTAGCCCCATTGCACTTACCCCATTCTTTTGACTGGTTATGTACCACATTGCGTGAAACCACAATTGCAAGGGCTTTCTGGTACCCTGAAAAATTGTACCCGATGTTATGGAAACCTGGTAATCACAATTCTTGCATCTATAAAGCCCTCTTTTCATAATCCATGCTTTTCTATGCCCGCAACGTGGACAGC
>DAOUTC010000012.1 GCA_030626915.1 Dehalococcoidia bacterium | reverse complement strand
GTCAGCTAACGTAGCTGGACTTCTTTGCTATGTGGGTGGCTGGATTTCGGGCATAGTTTTCCTGGTGATTGAGAAAAAGAGCAAATTCGTTAAGTTCCACGCCTGGCAGTCCATTATGACCTTTGGCGTATTGACTGTGGCTTATCTTATTCTGTTTTCTATTCCAATTATTGGCTGGGTTCTGGGCTGGATTATTTGGGTTCTGGGCCTTGTTTTGTGGATTATCCTGATGATTCAGGCGGGAACTGGCAAGATGTGGAAGCTCCCCTGGGCAGGTAACTGGGCTGAGAAGCAAGCCAGCAAAGCTTCCTAAAGGTTTTGAGGCTTGCTAGTTAAATTTTTGCAAGGAGGTGATAAAATGAAAAAGGTACTTGGTGTTATAGTGGTTCTTTTATTGGTGGTAACTTTGTTGCCAGCATGTGGTCCGGGAGGGGCAGGCGGAGGTGGTGGAGAAGAAGGTGGTGGGTCTATGCCTCCAAGTGGTGGTGCTCCTGCTGCTTATACCGGATTTATGCAAGCAGCAGCCGGACAGTGGACTGAGTATGTTATTTCTACCAATGGGGAGGAGGATCATCAGAAGCTGGAGTGCATAGGTGAAGACACAGTTGATGGAAAGACCTGCATTGGATTTGAAATGACTATGACTGAGCCGCGAGGGGGCGAGACCATCGTGCAGATATGGACTGAGGCTGCCACTCACCAGCCAGTGAAGTATGTAATGAAGATGGAAGACCAAGTGCTATGTATGGATATTAGTAAAGGCACTTATGAATCTCCAGAGACTGAGACTCCCAGCAGTTACGATCCAAATATTCCAGATATATCATATGGGACATATACAACTCCAACAGGAAAGACGGTTAATGTGGCCAAATTTACAGTAGACGGAGGAGAGGGATGGGTGAGCAGCCAAGTTCCACTTGGCATGGTGAAAGTCATTGATGCCAGTGGAAAGACTACTATGTATCTTTACGATTTTGGGCTAAGCGAAGCGCGTAGGGATATATCAAAATCGGAAATGGAAAATTGCATACAGATGCCTGGTTCCTAAATTTTAAATCTTAATAGGCCTTCTCTTGTCTTGTGCTTACTACGCTAGGTAGTTGACTTTTCATCAGCTACCTAACGTATCTTAATTGTGCTCCAAGATAAGTTAATGCGATTTTTTAGGTTTTATTGCCCTTACTAAACTTCAGCTAGTTTTTTGACGTCGTTAATGTAGAGCTTTGCTTCTCTAATCCCTCGTTCCTTGTCATTGCGAGCGAAGCGTGGCAATCCTACTTTGTAGTGGCGGGATTTATCCCCGCCTTAGCGGTTGGGGATAAGCGCCAACCCTACAAGATTGCTTTGGGACTTCGTCCCTCGCAATGACATAGAAATGTGATATTGCTGAGATAAAGAGAAGCCAGTCTCTATGACAAAACTTGTAAGGTTTAGTATAAATCCCCCGTATTTTTCTTTGCTGTGAATTCAACGCTTGGCTGCATTTGCACTGACAATAAACCTTTTTCCCTCTTTTTCGTTTTCCTATATAATAGACATCAGTTTGATGTCTATTGAAAAGGATACAGTCTCTCGAGCGATAAAGGGCGATGGAGAAGCCTTTACCCAGCTTTATGAGGAGCATCTGGACAAGATTTATCGCTATGTTTATCTCAAAGTGGGAAATCAAGCTGAAGCCGAGGACTTAACTCAGGAGGTATTTGTTAAAGCTTTAGAGGCGATTGGCTCTTATAAGTGGCGAAATTTGCCTTTTAGTTCCTGGCTATTTCGCATCGCACATAACCAGGTGATGGATTATTTCAGGAAAGAGGGAAAAGTGAAAAAGATGGCTTTAGATAATGATATAACTTTGCTTAGTGAGTCAAATCCAGCATTTACAGCAGAACGAGGGCTTGAAATTGAGGAACTGATCAAAAATGTAGAGAAATTATCTCCAGCTCAACGGGAAGTAATTTCACTCCGTTTTGGTGCTGAGCTTTCTACTGCGGAGACAGCCAGAGTCTTGGGGAAAAATACAGGCACAGTAAAGGCTTTGCAATATAATGCCATAGTGGCATTAAGGAAAATGTTGTCGGGTGGCAAGTAAAATATGAATCAGAAGTTAGAAGATATTTTTAATGAGTGTCTAGGACAAATGCTCAGGGGTGAAAGCATTGAAGGTTGTCTCAAGGCTTATCCTGAGCAAGCATCTGAATTAGAGCCTTTACTCCAAACTAGCCTTGTCTTTATTCAGAAATCTTCTGCTATTCAACCCGCTCCTGAGTTTAAGGCTAGGGTTCATTCTCGGCTTCAAGCGATGTTTCATGCCCAGCAGGAGAAAGCGGAAAGGAGAGCCAGGATTCCTATTTGGCGCAGGAAGTGGGCTCTAGCTACGACTGCAATTTTAGGTTTTCTGCTTATCGGCGTGGGAACAGTTGCTGCCTCAGCATATGCTTTGCCCGATGAGCCTTTTTATCCTGTTAAGTTAGCCGGGGAGCAAGTGAGACTAACATTGGCCTTCTCTGATATAGGCAAAGCAAAACTTCATATTCAATTTGCTGAGCGAAGGGCAGTGGAAATTGCCGGCATGGCTTGTCAGGGGAAGGACGGCAAAATTTCTATATTGACCGAGCAGATTGCCAATCACTTGGGCCAGGTATATAAAGCTGGGGAGGAGGAAATTGTGGTAAAGGCGCCAAAAGCACCGGCTGCAACTTCAGCTCCTCCAGAGGAAGCAGAAGCTTTTGCTAGAGGGAGGGGTATGGAGGAAGTAAAAATAATGCTAAGTGATAGTCGTGAACATAGTTTATATGTATTAGAGTATGCTTTAGAAGAGGCTCCACAGGCAGCTAAACCTGGCTTGCAACAAGCTATCAAGGTTATAAAAGAAAATTATGATAAAACACTTTCTAAGGTAGAAAGTGATTCAAACCGATAATTTGGTTTAAAAAATCCTTTTGTGGATTGAGTGGTGAGGAGTATAATAAGGGTGGATAATGGGATTTGAGGTTTTTTATCGCAAGTGGCGTCCGCAGACTTTAGCTGAGGTGGTGGGGCAGGAGCCAATAACTCAGACTTTGCACCATGCAGTGGAGAGCGGGAAAATAGCCCATGCTTACCTTTTTTGTGGTCCTCGGGGTACGGGAAAAACCAGCACAGCACGCATCTTAGCTAAAGCAGTTAACTGTCCCAATCAAGTACATGCCGAGCCATGTAATGCTTGTGATATATGTGGCTCAATTACTGGAGGTAGAGCTTTAGACGTGATAGAAATAGATGCTGCTAGCAATCGTGGTATTGACGAAGTTCGTAGCCTCAGGGAAAAGGTGAATTATGCTCCCAGCCTTACTCGCTATAAGGTGTATATTATAGACGAAGTTCATATGCTTACTGAGGCAGCTTCTAACGCCTTGCTCAAGACTCTGGAAGAACCGCCTCCTCATATGATTTTTATCTTGGCCACTACAGAACCGCATAAAGTGATACCTACTATTATGTCGAGATGCCAGCGATTTAATTTTCGTCGCCTATCTCAAACAGCAATAACAAATAAACTGGAGCTAATATGTCAAAAAGAGGACATTCATGTTGGAGTCGAATCTCTCAAACTTATTGCTCAGGCAGCCACTGGGAGTCTCCGTGATGCTGAAAATATATTGCAAGAGTTGCTTGCTTATCATGGCAATCAAATTAACTTTGCTCAAGTTCAGGCATCATTGGGATTAACCGGTGATATGAGAGTTAGGCAATTAGCAAAACATATTGTTAATAAGAATATCTCCGCTGGCCTCCAGGTTATAAATAGCGTCAATAGCGATGGCATTGACCTCCGCCAGTTCAATTTGGAGTTAGTAAAGTATCTCCGAGGATTATTGCTGACTAAATCTCAATGTGAAGAAGCTCTAAATGCTACTAGTGAAGATTTATCTGAGATGAAAGGACTTGTGGCTACTACCACACTAGAATATTTGCTTAGAGCGGTCAAACTTTTCTCCAGCATAGATTTTCGCAGTGATAGTTATTCCACTCTGCCTCTAGAGTTAGCTTTAATAGACTGTGGCTTATCTTCAGTGAACGGGCGAGGGGAGTCAACCGCGACTGAACCTCCAGAGATAAGGGAAGTTACTGAATCGGTACGCGAGTCAATCCAGGCTACTCAGGGAACTGAAATTCCTGTGGTGGCAAGCAGTATTAAGACTTCACACACGGAGGTTCCTCAAGATATTGACTATGTGCGTAGTCGGTGGAGGGAATTCATCCAATCTTTACGCGGGGAGGGTTCTAGCGGCAATTTGGATGCTTTTTTGCGTAGCGCCTGTGAGCCAGTAGCTCTTGAGGACGATACTTTAGTATTAGGGTTTTATTATCCCTTCCATAAAGAAAAGATTGAAGACCCTAAGTATCTACATCTGGTGGAGAGAAAGCTTAAAGAGGTTTTTGGTCAGACCTATAAGGTAAGGTGTATCTTGGTTGACCGTAAAAGGAAAATCCCATCTCAGGCGAGGAAGCAAAGTCCTTTGATTAAAGCTGCTCTGGAAATGGGAGCCAAGATTGTTGACCAAGGATTGTAAGGGGATGATGATTTCTTGCCAGCCTTTAGCTAGGTTAATCGAAGCATTTAGTAAATTACCCGGAATTGGGCCTAAGAGTGCTCAACGGTTGGCTTATTATTTATTACACAGGCCGGGTGAAGAAGCCGAAGCTTTAGCTGAGGCTATTCTGGCTCTGAAGGAAAAGATAGGGCTTTGCTCAATTTGCTTTAATATCACCGATTGTGACCCTTGCCCCATTTGTCAGGACAAGGAGCGCGACCATTCTAAAATCTGTGTTGTTGAGAGGCCTTCAGATATTCCTCCTCTAGAGCGGACTGGGAAGTATAAAGGTGTTTACCATGTGCTCCATGGGGCTGTTAGCCCAGCGCAGGGAATAGGGCCTGAGGAGTTGAAGACGAGGGGGCTTTTATCTCGCCTTCAAGATGGTTCAGTAACTGAAGTAATCCTGGCAACCAATCCTAATCTAGAGGGTGAAACCACTGCTATGTATCTTCGCCGCATGATACTCCCTTTGGGCGTGCGTATTACCCGTCTAGCTCGTGGCTTGCCCTTTGGTGCTGACCTGGAATATGCCGATGATGCGACTTTGGGCCAAGCTCTTGAGGACCGACGGGAATTCTAAAAAGGTGTGGATGGGAACACCCCGAAGTTATCAAACTCAAGCCATTATTATTAAGCAAACCAAGCTTGGTGAAGCTGATAAAATTCTTACTATTTATACTCCTGAATTTGGCAAGCTGAAAGCGGTAGCTAAGGGGGCTTGCCGCCCAGGGAGCAAATTGGGGGGTAATGTAGAACCTTTGACTCATAGTTTGATGATGCTGGCCAGAGGACGTAACCTCGATATTGTTACCCAAAGTCAAACTATTGATGGTTTCCTAGCTTTGAAAAGCGATTTATGGGGTATGTCTTGTGGCCTTTACCTCTTGGAGCTCATTGATTCCTTTACCGTAGAGAACAATGGGAATCCCCCCTTGTTTGCTCTACTGCTTGATACTTTGCGTCGGCTATGTCAGACGGATAGCAGTGAAATCGTGTTACGCTATTTTGAGCTTCATTTTCTTCATTATCTTGGCTACCGCCCTCAATTGCACCAATGTGTTATCTGCAATTCGCCTCTCAGGCCAGTGGTCAATTCCTTCAGTTTTAGCCAGGGTGGAATCTTGTGTCCCCATTGTAGTGAGAAAGAGCCTGAATCTCATCCTCTTTCGGTAGATAGTTTGAAAATTCTTCGCTTGTGGCAAGACTGTGATTATGCTACTGCAAAGCGGGTAAAGATGAAATCGGAATTATCTTCCCAGTTGAGACAGGCGATGCAGGGGTATATAAAATATCTTTTGCAGCGAGAGGTTAAATCAATAGCCTGGCTGGAGGAACTAAGAGGGAGTTGACAAAAGTTTATGAAAGAAACTAAAATCGCCTTCACAATTGAAATTAATGCAGTTGCGATATGGGGTGGTTTAAATTTGGATATTAGTTGGCGTGTCAAAGCTAGACATAAATTTGCGCACTATCCTCGAGTCGAAGCTCATCCTTTGAGAGGATGAGCCAAAATTTTGTTAATGAGCAGATAAAGAAATGTACTTTATAATAGCAGGCTTGAGCAGTACAGGAAGGTACCTTGCTGAACTTCTGGTTAAAGAAGGAAATGAGGTAGTGGTTGTAGACTCAGATGAAGCAAGGTGCACTGAAATGGCAGCGTCTTCCGACGTTATGGTGCTAACTGGGGATGCTACCCAGAAGTCGGTTCTGGAGGAAGCGAGGGTCGGCAACGCAGACGCTTTAGTTGCCTTAACTAATGATGACTCAGATAACTTAATGATTTGTATGACAGCTAGGGAAATGGGAGCAAGGAAAGTGATTTCTGTGGTTAATGACGCAGTACATGCGGAAACTTTTAAACAAGCAGGAATTGGTTTCCAGATTAAACCCTATGCTGTAGTAGCAAAGCATATCAGCCGAATGATTTTACAGCCTTATGTGAAGGATTTTCTCTCTTTTGAAAGGGCAGAGATTTTCGAAATAGAGGTTGAGGAAGGCATGAGGTGTGTGGGCAAGAAAGTCTCCGAAATAGGAACTCCGAATGGTATGAAAATACTTGTGCTGGAGCGGAGGGGAAAATATTTGGATAAAGATGCTAAGATGGAGCCCAAAGATTGGCTGACTCTCATTGTAGATTGGAAATCTACCAAAAAGGGAGTCGATTTTATGAATAGATGGTTCACCAAAGGGTAAGGTTAACCCTACATATCATTGGTTCAATTCTAAAATATCTCGCTTTAATTTACATTCTCCCCTTAGCAGCGGCTTTCTATTATAGCGAGAACTGGCGGATTTTTTTATATTCGCTACTGCTCACTTTGGCTATTGGCCTGTCCCTTGAATTTGGATTTAGAACCACGAGGGTAATAGAGCGTGCCGATGGGTTTTCCATAGTGGCTTTCACCTGGCTTCTTGTGCCACTCCTTGGAGCGGTTCCTTATGTGTTTTTTGGCTGGAATTTCCTCAATGCCTTCTTTGAAGCTATGTCTGGTTTCACTACCACTGGTGCTACTATACTGGAGAGGGTAGAAGGCCTACCTAGAAGTGTGCTCTTATGGCGTAGCCTTACCCAATGGCTGGGTGGGATGGGAGTGATAGCTCTTTTTATTGCTATCTTACCAAAGTTAGCAGTAGGAGGCTCTCAGCTCTTTGGGCGGGAATTTCCTGGCCCTATGCCTGAAAGGCTTCGTCCCAGAATTAAGACCACGGCAAGAATTCTTTGGAGAATTTACGTGGGTTTCACTGCTGCTGAGATGGCGCTGCTCTATTTTCTGGCCAAACTCAACCTTTTTGACTCAATTTGCATTTCCTTTTGTACCCTTCCTACTGGCGGATTTACCCCTACTTCAGGGAGCATTGGAGCTTATGCTAACCCCTTAGCTGAATATATCATCATGGTCTTTATGTTCCTAGCTGGCACAAATTTCCTTGTCCATTACCATGTTTTAAGGGGAAACTTCAAAATATTTAGAGATGAGGAATTCAGGCTTTACTTAATTCTTTTAGCCTCAGCTACGTTACTGCTAATCCTTTCTCAAGGCCTTGGCTCATATCGGTATAGTCTATTCCAGGCGCTCTCGATTATGACTACCACTGGCTTTGTTACCTGCGATTTTGGTTCCTGGCACTTTGGGGCTAAAATGGTGTTTTTAGCTTTGATGTTCATTGGGGGCTGTGGTGGCTCCACCGGGGGAGCGATAAAAGTGGTGCGGAGTTTAACCCTGTTGAAGCATAGTAGGGGGATGATGAGGAAAGCTATTTTTCCCAAAGCCGTGATTCCAGTTAAATACAACCAGAAGCCGCTCTCAGATGAAATAATTCGGGATATAATCTCTTTTGTTTTCCTTTACTTCCTTGTGGCGGCTGCGGCTTCTATAATACTCGGTTTTTTAGGGCTTGATTTGGAAACCTCGCTCTCAGCGGTGGCTGCTACTTTAGGGAATGTAGGGCCTGGATTGGGTGGGGTTGGTCCGGCATTAAATTATGCCTGGCTTCCTGGAGCGGGAAAGCTGCTTTTAATTATCTGCATGTGGTTAGGTAGGTTGGAATTGTTTACAGTTTTGATGATATTTTTGCCTCGCTTTTGGAGAGGATAAATTTTAGTGTTCAGCCATTCCCTATGTCACCCTGAGTGAAACGAAGGGACTCTGAGATTCTTCGTCGCGGAGTTTATCCTGAGCTGTATGAGATTCTTCCCCTTCACTTCGTTCAGGGCTCCGGCTCACACGCTCAGAATGACAGCGGCGAAGGGCTCCTCAGAATGACAGCAAGGTGAATGGTCAAGGTAGAAAAATGGAAGTAGTTCAAGTTATACTTATGATGGAGTTTATTAATAGCAAATTGTCACTCTGAGCAAAAGCGAACAGTCTATCAAGAGATTCTGAGCCCTATAGGCTCAGAATGACAAAAAACGAGGTTACTAATGGTGAAGGTTGCTTTTCAGGGAGAAAGGGGGGCTTTTAGTGAAGATGCTGCCATAAAGTTTTTTGGGGAAGGCATTGACTTTTTGCCCTGTGTTCATCTTGAAGATGTTTTTCAAGCTGTGGCAGAGGATAACGTTAGCTTTGGTGTAGTTCCGGTGGAGAACTCTCAAGCTGGCAGTATCAACGAAACGTATGATTTGCTATTAACATATCCTCTTAATATATTTGCTGAGGTTGTTCTCAGGATAAGCCATTGCCTAATGGCTCTGCCCGGAGAAAAATTGGCTGACATAAAGACAATTTATTCCCATCCTCAAGCTTTGGCTCAATGTGAGGAATTTTTAACTAAATTGAAGGTTGAAATTATGCCTAGCTATGATACTGCCGGCAGCGCCAAAATGATAAAAGAGAATCAATGGAAGGGATTTGCTGCTATAGCTAGTAAGAGGGCTGCCGATATCTACGGTTTAGAGGTCTTGATGCCACAGATTGAAACTAACATCAATAACTATACCAGGTTCTTTGCTATCTCTAAGCAGAAAGCTGAACCGGCTGAGAAAAATAAGACCTCTCTTGTCTTTTCCGTTAGACATATACCTGGTGCTCTGTATAAAGCCTTAGGCATTTTTGCTACTAGAAATATAAACTTGACAAAGTTAGAGTCCAGACCCAGCAGAAGCAAGCCCTGGGAATATGTTTTTTACGTTGATTTTGAAGGTCACTTGGATGGTGACATTTATCGAGAAGCTATAAGAGAGCTACGAAGGGAAGCTACTTTTGTCAAGATATTGGGCTCTTATCCTCAAGCTAAGCAATAACTAGATTAGCCTTGCTTTTAGCTTTTTGTATGTGGCAGCTAGAGCTTCTGATATAACCCTGGTATCAGACAGTACAGGCATAAAATTAACGTCACCTTCCCACCGAGGTACTATGTGAGTATGAAGGTGGCATTCTATTCCAGCTCCGGCAACTTTACCTATGTTTAAGCCAATGTTGAAACCCGCAGGTTTCAACGCCTCCGTTAAAAGTTTCACTGCTCTTTTAACAATATCCAGGTGCTCTTTTATTTCGTCGTCTGTTAGGTCCTGCAGGTTTGCTATATGTTGATAGGGGGCTACCATTAGGTGTCCAGAGTTGTATGGAAAGGCATTCAAAATTATGAAATTGCTTTGGCCGCGATAGAGGATAAAATTTGCCTCATCGTTATTTTCTCCCGGCTTTTGGCAAAGAATGCAATCATCTTCCTTTGGCCTCTGTATGTATTCTATCCTCCATGGTGCCCAAATTCGTTCCATTGACCTGGTATGGTATTATCCTTTTTTTGAGAGTACGCTTGAGATACCTTTCAAATCAGTTTACTCTAAGTAATCCCTGAGTTTTCGACTCTTGCTGGGGTGGCGTAGCTTGCGCAAAGCTTTTGCTTCGATTTGACGGATCCTCTCTCGAGTCACATTGAATTCCTGTCCTACTTCTTCTAAGGTTCGAGTGCGTCCGTCTATAAGACCGAATCTGAGCTGTAGTACTCTTTTCTCTCGTGGACTAAGCTCATCAAGCACCCTATCTATCTGTTCTTTGAGTAACTGCTGTGTAGCGACTTCGCTTGGCGCTGGGCTAGTATGGTCCTCGACAAAGTCACCCAGGCGACTATTCTCCTCTTCGCCAATTGGCGTCTCTAGTGATATTGGCTCGTGATGAAATAGGTCCATAATTCCCTCTACTTTTTCTGGAGCCATATTTAGTTGGTTACCAATTTCTTCGTAGCTGGGTTCGTATCCGAGTTCTTGAGTTAATTGCCGTGTCGTTCGTAATAACTTATTAATTGTCTCCACCATATGCACTGGAATGCGAATGGTGCGAGATTGGTCAGCTATAGACCGGGTAATGCCTTGCCTAATCCACCAAGTAGCGTAGGTACTAAACTTGTACCCCTTTCTATGTTGAAACTTATCTACGGCCCGCATAAGGCCAATATTTCCCTCTTGGATAAGGTCAAGGAGGGACATACCATGCCCGATATATTTTTTGGCAATACTAACCACCAGGCGTAAGTTTGCGTCGGCGAGATGTGTTTTTGCCTTTTTCGCCTCTTCTCTCACCTTTTCAAAGTGGGTTTCAAACTGACTGTTATGAGAGCGGAGCTGAGAAAGGAATTCATTGCTAGCTGAGAAAGCCTTTATTTCCTGCCATGAAGCTTTATCTCCAAAGAGAGCCAACAATTGCGGTGGCAGAAGCTGGCTGTTCAGGGAAAGGTCTACAAGAGCTTTTTCTGAAGCGGCAGTTTCCTTGCCAATCCTTTGAGCCACAGTGGTTATCAACGTTGGGTTTATCTCATTATCGATAGCAGCGCGAAATTTAGGCTCTGTGATTGTCTCCGCTAGACTATGGGAATGGTCGATGCCCAGGTACTCTTTGATAACTTCGACAATAGGGTAAGCTTTGCATAGTCGTGAGGTTAAGTCGGCTGCTATATCAACTGCCGAGGGAAGTTTCTTATGTTTCTTAAAGTAGGCCTCTTCAATTTTTTCCAGATGGCTTTTTTGCTCTATTTTGCTGGATAGTTCTCTCTCTTCAGCAGCTGATAGAAGTGGTACCCTGCTGATTTCGTGAAGATACATGCGAGCCAAGTCATCAGTTACCTCATAATATTCCTCTGGTACTACCTGCGGTTTAGCTTCTTCGGTAGTTATTTCCTCCGTTGTTTCTTCTTCAACTGCAGCATCAGTATCTTCAACTTCCTCCTCCTCGGTAAGAGTCTCTTTTAATGTTGGTTCCTTGTCCTCATTTGGGTTAAGAGTCCTGCCTTCAATCAAATCCGTCATCTAACCTCTTTTCTGGCTAATTTCCCTCGTTTAGTGAAAACCTCCCTGAGTTGTTCACTGGAACTTATTCCTTGTTCATCTAGTTTAGCCAGCTCGGCATTTACACCTTCTTTCTCTCTGGTAAAATTAAACATTAATTCTCTTCCCGCCTCTAACCTCTTTGACAATCTCTCTTGCAAGCTAAGAATGCAATCACTAAAGGCGCGCTGCTCCTTACCATTTTTATCCAGGATTGGCTTATTCATTAAATAGTTTAAATGTTCTAATAGATTAGCGTCAAGTTTTTCTCTAAGCTCGGAAGTGTTTTGGGAGTATTGCCACTGGGTGAAAATCTCACGGTTCTCGATACTTTCGAAATGCTCTGCTGACAACCCTTGAGCCACTTGGCGAAGTTCCGGATATTGGAGTAGCAGGGCTAAACAATATTCCTCAATAGGGCTGGATACGAGTTGACGAGTAAAACGAGGTTGTTCTACTGCTTTAGTTAATCGTTGCCTTCTTTGTTCAGCTTGTGACTTTCTTAAAGTGGCTGTTATGGCAGACTCACTGACTTTCAATGTATGTGCTAGTTTTCGTATATAGTGAGATTGTTGTATAGGGTCTTTTATTTCGCAAACTAAGGGCAGAAGTTTTTGTACAGCTAAGGATTTGTCTTTGGCTTTGTTGATGTCCACCTTGCTTATCACGGTCTCAAAGGCAAAATCTAGCACGGGTAAGGCTTTTTCCACCAGACTTTGCCAAAGAGCAAGATCCTCACTTATTACTTCATCTGGATCCTTGCCCTGAGGCATCAAGATAGCCTTTACTTCAGCTTTATCTAGGGAGCGTGCTGATACCTCTGCACTGCGCAAAGTAGCTTCCTCTCCAGCAGCATCTGCATCAAGAGCCAAAGCTATGCTTTTGGTCAAGCTTTTAGCAATGGCTACTTGCCTTTCAGTTACGGAGGTTCCCATTGAGGCCACTACATTTTGCCATCCATGTTGATGGGCTGTGAGGACATCCATATAGCCTTCTACAATTATTACTAGGTTTTTTTGTTTAATGGCGCTTTTAGCTTTGTTAATCCCATAAAGGCTACTGCTCTTGTCAAAAATTGCTGTTTGGGGGGAGTTAACATATTTAGGTAGAGATTCATCTAAGGCTCTAGCTCCAAAACCAACAACCCGGCTTTGCACATCGCATATGGGAAACATCAAGCGGTTGCGAAACCTATCGTAGCTATTTCCTCCCTGCTTCTCTATTATCAGGCCAGTCTCAATTAACTCCTGTTCCTCATATTCCTTACTAATTAAGAATTTCTTAAGAGCATCCCAACTATTAGGGCTAAAGCCCAATCGGAACTCCTTGATAGTTTCAAGAGCAATCTTTCTCTTGCTGAGATAGTTTCTGGCTGCCTCGCCGGCCTTGGTACTTAGAAGCAAGTGGTGGAAGTATTCAGTTGCTGCCTCATTAATTTGGAATAATCTCTCCTTCTTTTTATCCTCAGCACCACCTGATACCTCAGCTGAGCTTAAAGTTACACCTGCTCTTTGAGCTAGGAGGCGGAGAACTTGACCAAAATCGATTCCCTCCTTTTTCATAACGAAGGAAAAGACATCGCCACCAGTGCCGCAGGCGCCAAAACAATGCCAGGTCTGTTGTTCGGGGAAGACAAAAAAGGAGGGGTGTTTCTCACTGTGAAATGGACATAAAGCCTTGAAATTACGCCCCGCTTTTTGTAAAGGAACATAATCAGAGATAATTTCTACAATATCTGTTCTTTGCTTTACTTCAGTGATTGTGCTCATTTAGTTCAAATTCTAAATCCTAATATCTAAACCCTAAACAAATTCAAATTTCTAAATTCAAAACACGAGGGTTTTGGTCATTGGGATTTTGGGTTTTGATATTGTTTAGCATTTCGTATTTAGTGCTTAGGATTTAGTATTTCCTCAGCTAATCGTAGTGCATATTGGTCAGTCATTCCAGCAATGTAATCAACGGTCTTGCGTTTCCTGTCATCATACAGAGAGGCAAATTCTGGCGGCAGTTCATCTTCGTGTTTTGAGAAATAAGAGTATAAAAGATGTATTGTTTCTCTGGCCCTTTCTGCGTCTTTGATGGCTAAGCTAGGATTATATACCTTCTCAAATAGAAACTGGCGCAGGCTGTTGGCTGCCTTAACGGTCTCTGGGCTCATGGCAATAGTTGGTTTTGCCAAGTTGCTGTGCCCGCTGGCTGGCCAGGAGCAGCTCACAACATCGCAAACCAGAGTATTAATTCGCTGTGAATGTGTATGGCCTAAGACCATTATTGCTGGCTCAGGCAAATCGTTTTCGGTGATGATACCAGACCTTATAGCGTCACCAATATCGTGATTAATGTAGGCAATGATATCTGCTATTTTGCATACCTGGCCTTCCAGAGTGCTGACATCTGCCCACCCTTCTCCTAAAATGTCCACTTGCCCCTTGGAGTGCTTAAGGATGCCATCTCGCACTTCCCAGGTGAGGTTAAGCCCCTGTCCGTCCCTCTCTAATAAGTCAACCACTCGTAAGCTTTGCTCATTATGCCTGAAGCCACCGGGGTAAAGTTCATTTAGAACCTCTTCGCCTATATGACCAAAGGGAGTATGTCCCAAGTCATGTCCTAAGGCAATAGCTTCAGTTAAATCTTCGTTAAGGTTCAAAGCCCGCGATATGGTTCTGGCAATCTGGGATACCTCTAAAGTATGAGTAAGCCTGGTCACATAGTGGTCGCCTAAAGGAGCAATAAAGACCTGTGTCTTATGCTTCAATCGGCGGAAAGCTTTGCAATGGACAATGCGATCGCGATCACGCTGGAAGCAAGTTCTTATAGGGCATGGCTCCTCCCACCTTAACCTGCCGCGGCTAAATTTACTCTTAGCTGCGTAAGGGGAGAGAGTCTCTTCCTTTCCCTCTGTCTGTTCACGTATACCGAGTCCGTTAACCATGAAATTATTGTATTCATATTCAAGCCGAGTTAGGGCAAAATCCACGTTACGTCAACCATCATACTCTCACCAAGCGTTCTTTTTGCCTCTTAGCCTTTATTCTCCTTTCCGCCTCCGCTATATTTAGCCTAGTTGACAGTACCACATCCGGGTTCAAAGACATGGAATCTATGCCACATTCAACCAGAAACTCGGCAAATTGGGGGAAATCGCTTGGTGCTTGACCACATATCCCTATCTTTCTCCTTGGCTTATGAGCATGCGCAGCTTTTATGGCGTGTTTTACAAGTCTTTTCACTGCTTCGTTTCTTTCGTCAGCTATATGAGAAATGGAGTCAGAATCCCTATCCATACCCAGAGTTAATTGCGTTAGGTCGTTTGACCCGATGCTGAATCCGTCGAACACATCAGCAAATTCCTCTGCCAAAATCACATTTGAGGGTATCTCACACATCACATACACTTCCAATCCGTTTTCCTCTTGTTTTAAGCCAAACTCTGCCATCGTTCTAATTACCTTCTTGCCCTCTTCTGGCGTCCTGCAGAAGGGGACCATCACCTTGACATTAGCCAGACCCATCTCATCTCTTACTTTCTTTATCGCCTTGCATTCTAAGCCAAAGGCAGCCTTGAACTTCTCATCATAATAACGGGAGGCTCCTCTCCAGCCCAGCATCGGATTGCTCTCTTTTGGTTCATAAAGATACCCCCCAATTAAATTGGCATATTCATTCGTCTTGAAGTCAGAAAACCGAACGATAACATCGTTGGGATAAACCCCCGCCGCTATTTTTGCTATCCCCATTGCTAAGCTGTCAATGAAAAACTGCGTTTTATCCTTATTCGATCCGGCTCTTTCATCTATATTTTTAATTACTTTTGCTATTCTCCTGTCCTTATCAGCTGCCTTCTTTAGCTTATCGTATTCTATTAGTGCCATTGGATGTATGCCGATGTAGGAATTGATAATGAACTCTTCCCTGGCTAAACCTACGCCATCATTAGGAATTTGACCTTGGATAAATGCACCTTCGGGAATACCAAGATT
>DAOUTC010000085.1 GCA_030626915.1 Dehalococcoidia bacterium | reverse complement strand
CTGGCGGAGAACTTTAATAGCGTAGATGATTTGGCCAAAGCCAGTCGGGAGGAGCTTTTATCCCTGCCATCAATTGGGCCTAAAATAGCTGCTAGCATTGT
Source organism: Dehalococcoidia bacterium (assembly GCA_030626915.1). GTDB lineage: Bacteria > Chloroflexota > Dehalococcoidia > GIF9 > AB-539-J10 > JAUWHW01. The sequence goes on along the minus strand of DAOUTC010000085.1, from coordinate 5,365 downwards.
GACTTTTTTCAGACAAGAAGGAAACAGGCGCATTATTGAGAAATTAAGGGAGGCCGGGGTGAGGCTGGAAAAGGAAAAAGCCGAGGAAGCAAAGCCCGAAGAGCTACCCTTAGCTGGATTAGAATTTGTTCTCACGGGGAAATTGGAATCCTTCAGCCGCCAGGAGGCAGAAGTCAAGGTAAAGGCCTTAGGAGGCGAAGCAGGCTCAGATGTCACGAAGAAAACATCTTACTTGGTAGTTGGCGCTGACCCTGGCTCCAAATTGGCTAAGGCCCAGAAATTAGGCATAAAAACACTCAGTGAAGCTGAGTTTCTAGAATTGCTGAATCAAAATACTTCCCCACTTTGAATTTCTTCAATTACCTGTTTATAGATATTGACATAATAATCAGGCAATTCAGCTATATCAAAGAATTTCACTCCTTCTACCTCATCTCCAGGAGTTAGTTTTCCACTCTTTGTCCTAACTAAATATTTCACTACTAACATATCTCCATAAACTTCGTTGTCCTCTCGTTTAGATACTCCGATTAATTTCACTATTTCCCCTGATATCCCAGTTTCTTCCTTTAACTCTCTTAAACAGGCTTCTTCTGGTGTTTCTCCAATCTCGATAAAACCTGCGGGAGACGCCCAGGTACCTTTTCTAGGTGGTGAGCCTCTTTTGACCAATAAGAACCTTTTATCTTTTACCGCTACTGCCACTGCCACCGGCAAAGGATTTTTGTAATCAATAAAATCACATTTAGGGCAATGCTTCCTCCTTTTTCCTGCAATGATTCCTATTTGGAGAGGTATCTTACAAATTGGGCAGTAGTTATATTCCTTCATCTATATCCCCTTTCAATAAAGACAAAACGTCTCTCTTTTAGCTTATAATATAGCATAAAATAAGGAATATACGTAATGAAGTTAATTGTTGGCTTGGGCAATCCGGGCAGGGCTTATGCCCATAATCGTCATAATATTGGTTTTCGTTGTCTGAATTATTTTGCCAGGCTTCATTCTATTCGGTTTGAGCGCAGGCAATGTCAGGCTAGGGTAGGCTTTGGTGAGGTGGGAGGTAGCAAATTATTACTGGCTAAGCCGAGAACATTTGTCAATCTCAGCGGTAAAGCAGTAGGCTGCTTGGTAAATAAATATGGCATTTCTTTAAATAACCTCTTAGTAATTTATGACGAGCTCGATTTGCCTCTGGGCAAAATTCGTCTGCGTCGGAGTGGTGGTTCAGGAGGGCATAATGGGATGAAGTCTATAATTTCTGCTCTGGGCAGCGAAGATTTTCCTCGAATCAGGGTGGGCATTGGACGGCCTCAAGTAGAGGGATTATCTAATACTGATGAAGATGTTATAGTTAAATATGTGCTTAGTGGCTTTACTCCACAAGAGGAAGAACTAATCAAGCCAGCAATTGCCACAGTAGCAGAAGCCGTTGATTGCTTTCTGGCTCAGGGGATAGAAGTGGCGATGAATAGATTCAATTGGTGAGAAGGTCTTTTACTATGATGGTTTTGACTGATAGTATTATATTTTGTGATTGAGAGTGGAATGCTTATAGCTGTTATTGGTGACTCTTCTTGCTCCTCAGAAGAAGCTAAGGTAGCCGAAACTGCGGGGGAACTTTTAGCCCGGCGAGGTGCTACTATAATTTGTGGTGGTCTTGGTGGTGTGATGGAAGCGGTGTGTCGTGGGACTAAGTCAAAAGGTGGCTTGACTATTGGCGTTTTGCCCGGTGAAGATCCAAGCATGGCTAACCCATATGTGGACATCCCTATAGTCACTGGTATAGGTTACGCCAGAAATATGGCGGTGGTGAAATCAGCTCAGGCAGTGATTGCCATTGGTGGTAACTATGGGACACTCAGCGAGATTGCTTATGCCTTAAAGAGGAACATTCCAGTTATTGGTTTAAATACCTGGTTGCTGTCCCGAAATAGCCGAGAGAATGACCCTATAATCAGAGTCAATGATGCTCAAGAGGCGGTAGATAAGGCTATTTCCTTGGCTAAGAAAGAGGTTGTTTAAGATGAACATAGAAATGGCTAGCATCAAAAGTGTTAAAGCTAGAGAGATACTTGACTCTCGAGGTAATCCTACCTTAGAGGTAGAAGTGATGTTGGTTGGTGGCACAATTGGTGTGGCCTCCGTTCCTTCGGGAGTGAGCACTGGGAAGTATGAAGCTGTGGAGCTTCGAGATGGCGATAGTAGTAGATATAACGGGCTTGGTGTTCTAAGGGCAGTGGGCAATGTTAATAATGATATAGCTGCAGAAATAATTGGCATGTCAGCCTTGGAGCAGCAAGTTATAGACCAGAAATTGATTGAGTTTGATGGGACTGCCAATAAATCTCGCCTTGGAGCTAATGCTATTTTAGGGGTATCTTTGGCGATAGCTAAGGCTGCTGCCAATTTCTCAGGTATACCTTTGTACCGCTATTTAGGTGGGGCAAAAGCTCATCCTTTACCTGTTCCTATGCTAAATATCTTGAATGGCGGCAAGCATGCTCTGGGCTCTACAGATTTTCAGGAGTTTATGATAGTGCCCTTAGGTGCCGCTAATTTTGCCCAGGCTATTCAGATGGGCAGTGAAATTTATCATTTCTTATATAAAGTTCTTAAAGATAGAGGTTTAAACACTAATATAGGTGACGAAGGCGGCTTTGCCCCTCAGCTTAGCTGTAATAAGGAAGCAATAGAGCTAATCTTAGCCGCTACCGATTTAGCTGGTTATAAAGCTGGCGAAGACTGTTTTCTTGCTCTCGACCCAGCAGCAAGCAGTTTCTATCAAAATGGTAAATATGTTTTGTCTCGAGAGGGTATTACGCTTACCGCTGAAGAAATGGTGGATTATTATGCTAACTGGGTGTCCAATTACCCTATCATTAGCATTGAGGATGGCTTGGCGGAAGATGACTGGGTGGGGTGGGTGCTGCTTATGGCTAAGTTGGGCAGGGAGATTCAGGTTGTGGGCGATGACCTTTACGTTACTAACATAGAGCGTCTGGAGAGAGGTATTGCAGAAAAAACCTCTAACTCAATCCTTATTAAGCTAAATCAAATAGGCACACTTAGTGAAACGTTAGCTGTGGTCAAAAGGGCGCAAAAAGCAGGGTGGAGGACTATTATCAGTCATAGGTCTGGCGAAACTGAAGATACTACTATAGCTGATTTATCGGTAGCTGTGGATGCTGGATTTATCAAAGCCGGTGCTCCTTGCCGCGGTGAAAGATTAGCTAAATACAATCGCCTTCTCAGGATAGAGGAAGAGTTGGAAAGTAACGCTCGCTACCCGGGCAAAGAGGCTTTTTATAATTTAGTGAAGGTGAAGTCATGAAAATAGTAAGTGGTGTCTACCAGATAAAGCTTCCTTTCCCCCTGGATATGCCGGGGCATGTCAATGTATATGTAGTGGAGGGAAGCAAGGGAAATATACTGGTTGATAGTGGTTGGGGTGGTTCAGAGGGGCTGTGGGCTTTTAGGGAAGGGCTAAGAGAAAATCGCCTCAAGTTCCAGGACATCAATTGGATTGTTATCACTCATATCCATCCCGACCATTATAGTTTGGCCAGCAAGCTAAAAGAATTTTGTGGTGCTGAGGTGGCTATGCATAGGGTTGAGGCGGAACTTATCAATTCAAGGTATAAGGATTTTAGTGGACTGCTTAAGGAGATAGAGGAGGAACTTAGTAAAAATGGCGTCCCCCAATCTGAGCTATCCGAGTTAAAAGAGGCTTCACTGTGGATGGAGCAATTTGTTTCGCCCGATTTGCCTGATGTTATGTTAGATGACGGTGATAGACTTTCTAATGGTTCATTTGAATTCGAAGTATTACGGACGCCAGGACATTCACCCGGTCATATATGCCTTTATGAGCCAAGGAAGAGGTGGTTATTTTGTGGAGACCATGTTTTGTTTGAAACTATTCCCCATGTGGGTCTTCATCCCCAATCGGGAGATAACCCCCTGAGAGACTATATCAATTCTCTGAAGATAGTGGAGGCTCTTAAGATTGTTTTCATATTCCCAGGGCATGGTCCCGTGTTCAATAGTCTGAAGCTGAGAGCAGCGGAAATACTCTATCACCATGAGCAGAGGGAAAGAGCTATTATAAAGGCTATGAGCGGCGGTTTGAAAACAGCCTATCAGATAGCTACTGAGATTCCCTGGAGGGCTGAAGCTGGAGGTGTCGCCTTTAAGGATTTAACGCCTTGGGACAGGCGATTAGCCGTATTGGAAACCATTGCTCATCTCAAATTATTAACTTTTGAAGGTGAGATAGGCAAGATTGACCAGGATGGTGTTTCCTTATATTTGGCTAAGGATTAACCCTTGCCTACTCTCTCTTGAAGTGAGGAACGAGGTGAGGGTACAAATTAAACCGAGGAAGGAGGTATGAAAATGGCAACGAAAGTAGGTATTAATGGCTTTGGGCGTATTGGGAGATTGGCTCTTAAGGCAATAAAACAGCGGTGTCCTGGTAAGTTGGAGGTGGTGGTGGTAAATGACCTTACCGATGCTAAGACTAATGCTCACCTTTTCAAATACGATAGCAATTATGGTGTCTATTCTGGCCAGGTGGAAGCTAAAGAGGATTCTATTGTGGTTGATGGCAGAGAGATAAAGGTTTTGGCTGAGCGTGACCCAGCCAAGATTCCCTGGCGGGATTATGGTGTGGATATCGTGATTGAATCCACAGGACTTTTTACTCAAGCTAGCAAGGCAGCCAGTCATCTTCAGGGTGGGGCCAAAAAAGTGATTATTTCAGCGCCAGCCAAGGAGGAGGATATAAGCATTGTCCTTGGTGTTAATGAGGAGCAATATGACCCGGCCAAGCATCGTATTATATCCAATGGCTCCTGCACTACTAACTGTATTGCACCCGTGGTTAAAGTTCTGCACAAAAACTTTGGAGTCAGTCGTGGGTTAATGACCACTATCCACTCTTATACCAATGATCAAAGAATTCTGGATGTGTTTCATCGCGACCTGCGACGGGCAAGAGCTGCCGCTACCAATATTATCCCCACAACTACAGGTGCTGCTCGTGTTGTAGGTGTGGTTATTCCTGAGCTTCAGGGTAAGCTACATGGTATTGCCTTAAGGGTGCCTACGCCCACAGTATCCATCGTTGACTTTGTGGCTGATTTGAATAGGGAAGTAAGCTCAGAAGAAGTAAACCAGGCTTTTAAGGATGCTGCTGAGGGAGCAATGAGGGGAATTATCGAATATTGTGATGAGCCCTTGGTAAGCATGGATTTTAAGGGTAATTCAGCCAGCGCCATCTTTGATTCTTTGAGCACCATGGTTATGGATGGTAATATGGTAAAGGTGCTAGCCTGGTATGATAATGAGTGGGGCTATAGCT